>JAOTYQ010000644.1 GCA_029861725.1 Acidimicrobiia bacterium
AAGCGCTGGCCATCGACGGCGAGGTGCGGAGCGTCGTCCGACGCTCCGTCCGACGCAATCGTGCCGGCGTCAGGCTGGCGGCCTTCCGAAGCGATCCCGGTTGGTCGGGACTGTTCGAGGTCGGGCGGGCGCAGCATCGTTTGCGCGTGGACGCACGCTTCGTAGTACCACAAGTTCCAATCGCCTTCGCCGGTCGCCCATCCTCGGATTCGCTCGCTCCTGCGTCCGAGCCGCCCGGGGCCGACGGTGGCCTCCTCCATCGCGGCGTCAAGCTCGTGGTTGCTGGGTGCCTCGCTCCGATCGGGCAGATCGTGCATCAGCTCGCAGATCCGCTCCTGGCACCGATAGACCGCCCCACGTTCGATGGTCCTGACCAGTTGAGGCGACAGGAACGGTCGCGTCCAGAGCTCTCGGCGACGCCATGGCCAGCGTTGCCTGAGCATCTCCATCTCGAACAAGGCGCATCGGAGGAAGAAGAACCGAAGGTCCAGTTGAACGACCAGGAAGCCGATGCGATCCCGATCTTCTTCGGAGAGCCCCTCTTCTGGCTCGCCGTCTGCCCGGGTTCGCGTTGGGCTATCGAGAAGGTCGATCCCGATGTGGTAGATGAGCACCGCAAGCCGCTGTCTGCTGAACCAGTCTTCGTTCGACTCGTCTTCTTGATCAGGTGAACCACGATCGAGTGCACGGCAGAGCATCGATACTGTGCTGGCCAGATCTGGATCAGATCGATTGCGTCTTGTCGACTCCGCAGACCCATCCGAGTCGGTTTGAGAGTAGAACGTTGAGACCGGTTCACCGGCAGGAGCGTCCTGCCAGCTGGACACTCGGTTGGTCCACCGCTTGCGCTTCTCGGCAGGGACACACGCCTGATACTCCAGTCCCCTCCGAAGCATCCAGATCATCCACTCTTTGATCGTTGTATCGGAGTGTCGATGCCGCCCTGGGCGGCGCTCCAGAAGGTCCTCGACCTCCTCACTCAGCCTCGGTGGCGGTGTGCCGATCGGGAGCTGGTCGCGGGGTCCGCTGTCGTCGCCGAGTGGCTGCAGGCGCTGCTCGCCGAAGATGCAGGTTTCCAGTAGGGGAAAGGAGCTGCTGAGCAGGCTTTGATAGCGGACGTGAAAGAAGCCTCGCAGACGCTTGGCTAGCTCCGTGCGGTATCGCAACTCGTCGGCTTCGAGACTGTCGAGAGCCGATTTGGCGGCTGGCGAGGCGCTCAAGGCCCGGCGCGTCGTTCGCCGGTAGCCCAGCGGGGCATGCGGGTATTCTCCGTCGGACCGACGGAGGTCGTGGAGCCACCGGCCGATCCATCGATGACCAAAGGTGAGCGCGACCGCATAGCGCCACATGATCTGGGTGGCCTCGTCGGAAACGATGCGTCGTCCGACTCGGCGGCCAGGCGTTGCCAGGACGATCGGCTTCTTCCCACGGTGCTTGTCCGGTCGGCTGAAGGCGACGCCGTCGTACATGAGGATGTTGAGCGCGGAGGTGTAGGTGTCGATTGCGTTCAGGAAGTGGCCGAACCTCTCGTGGAGGGTTCCCAGCAGGTAGCGCAAGGGAAGGCTGGCCGGATCGATCTCCAATCCGCTGCTGCAGCTGATGATGGCTTCGTCGAGACGTCCCTCCTCGATGAAATACGAGGCGTCTTCATAGGCTCGGAGTGATTGAGGGCCGGGTGCCCAGACCGGCGCTCTCGAGGTGCTGGGGGGAGTATCGAGATTGGCGATGAGGGCTGCGACGTGGAAGGCGACCATCCGGGCCGTCTCCTCCTTGGTTTGAGCCCAGATCGTGTCGGTGGCGAGCTGCCGTCCGTTTGCTCGGTTCGTGACCGAGAACGTCATTCCGTAGTGGCGAATCCGCTCCGACTGCCGGAGGGTGGCATCGATGTTGTAGCCCACTCGCTCGGTGTTCCGAGCCGTCAGCCGAGCCAGGATCTTGGTGACGAAGCCCGGAACGTCGGCCAGCTTCGTTGGTGGCTGGTCGGTTTGGGGCGCCACCAGGGCCGCCGGCACGGTACTCGGGGCCTGGATTCCCGCGCGGGCCAACCGATCCAGCATGATCGCTTGTAGGTCCGGCCGCTCGTTGGAGTCGTTGAGGCCGATCTCTACCACTCGGCCGACGGTCACAGGACCTGGACGGGGCCTGGCCAGCTGGGTGGCGACAAAGCCGGCGGTTCCAGCGAAGACGGCGAGTGTGGTTATGCCGTACAGCCAGGCGGGCGTGGACAGCGCAGTCGCCGTGTCGGCGTCGGTCGGCAGACCGAGCGCTTCTCCGACGTCCAGCGCCGCCGAGCGATAGCGGCAAGCGACGCCAGCTGAGCACGAGCTGCCAGAATAGGCGGCCACCATCAACGCCAATACGGCCAATGGGAGCACGAAGACCGTCACCCAGGAGATCATGAGCCGCCGTAGACAACGGAGAAACCATCGAAATGGGTTTGTTAAGATCTGCATGGTCAGGTCGTGCGGCGTCCCATAACCTCTGAGTCTCTAGAAAAGACCTCGATGTGAAGCGCTGTGTGCTGCCCATGAACGAGTTCACGATTAGCGGCGGCCACCTTGCGGCAGGTTTACCTTGTATACCCCGTACCTGCCCGTGGTCTCAAGCTTCACATCGTTACGTCCGCGTTCGATCAAACCGAATTCATAGCGCGCGGTCGTCGGTCGATCAGGGTTCGGGGACGACGACGATCACGGTGTTGGAGCTGGCCTCGGCCGCGTTCGGCGAGTTCGCGGTGTGGGCCTGGACCCGGTAGGCGCCCCAGACCGGGAAGGTGCCGGGATGGCCGGGGGGCAGGTGCACCGGGTCGACGCTGACGAGCTCTTCGTTGGCTCGCTGGGCGTCACGGAGCGAGTAGAACAAGCTGAACGCGCCGTTCTGCACGGTGTCGGTCTCGGCGACTTGGAGATAGCCGTAGGGGTCGGTGAAGTCGACACGGACCCGCTCGTTGCGGAGGCCGGGGCTCATGGTGCCTCGCACGTAGATCCCGTCTCCCTCCTGACCGGCTTCGATCTCGAGCGAGACGCGCTGTTTCGGCGTGACGCTCATCGTGATGCCACCGATCGGGAAGGCCCACGACGCAGGGATGGTCCCGCCGGCCGGTCGCTGGTACACGCGAGGGACGTCGCCCTGGAGACTGATGTCGGTCGTGAGGTTGTCCCGGTTCACCTCCCGATACCAGCCGTAGTCCTCGGTGGGGATGATCGTCAGGTCGAAGTGGCGTTCGGCCTTCGGATCGAGCCAGAGCCAGCGGTGCGGGAAGTGCACCGCATATCCCGCCGGGACACGCGACGGCCGAAGGTGAACGATGACGCGCTGGTCGAGCGGGTTGCGAACGGCGACCGGCATCCTCACCGGCTCCGGCACGCTGGAAGCAGGCGCTTCGAAGTCGAAGACGTTCTCCTGGGCGCTGTTGTTGCCGGTCGTGACCTCGCCGAGCTGGTGCTGGGCGAACACCTTGAGACAGGTGTGCCGGTCCACGACCGGGACCCAGTTGACGGAGATGTCCTCGAAGTCATTGGCGGGGATGTCGATCGTCTCGGTCGACAGCGGCGACCAGCTCCCGTTGTCGCCGACACCCGGGGGCTCGACGGT
>JAOTYQ010000643.1 GCA_029861725.1 Acidimicrobiia bacterium
ACCACGAGGACGATGGGCAGGATGGCGCTCCAGGGCGGAACCGAGCTGTTCCTCGAGAGCGCGGAACCCACGTTCGACGAGCTGCCTCTCGACGAGCTGCTCGAACGATTCCCTGAGGGCGAGTACCGCTTTACCGGTCGTGATCTCGACGGCAACCGCTTGGTGGGCACCGCTGTCTTGACCCACAGGCTGCCAGCCGGACCGGAGTTGGTCTTTCCCATCGAAGGTGATCCGGCTCAGGATCCCGGCAACACCACGCTCGAGTGGAAGCCGGTGACCGCACCCGACGGCAGCCCGATCATCGCTTATCAGGTCCTCGTGGTGCAGGCCGAGACGGGCCTGCCGGCCATGCCCAATATCGCACTCGACATCATCATGCCGCCCACGGCCACAAGCCTCACCGTTCCGTCTGGCTTCCTCCAGCCCGACACGGAGTACGAATGGGAGGTGCTCGCCATCGAGGAGTCGGGCAACCAGACCCTGTCGTCATCGTTCCTCACGACAACGCCCTAGCGGGCCTGTCAGCCTGATCATGTCACGAATTCGCCGGCTCCCGGCGCCCCTCGCAGCGTCCTCGTCGTTGCCTCACGCTCACGGGTGAGGCCGCCTCCTGCGTCCTCGCGAGGGACGCCGATAGCTTGCCGAATTCATCAACGGATCAAGCTGACAGGACACTAGTCCCCTGCGGGCCGGCGGCGGCCACCACGATCGAGCTCTGGTCGACACCCGATGCGGTCGAGCGGACCGGCCCGGCCCCCACAGCCCGAGACCATGCGAGGCTGGTTTCGTGACCCCACCGTCGCGACGACACCGACCCGTACCCCGGTTCACGTCCTCCCCGTCGCCATCGGCGACGATGACGCTCCAAGAGGTCGAGACTGCGCTGGCAGCCCGCGAGTCGGCGGCGGCCATCATCGAGCTCGGCTCGACGGCGACCGGACGCCAGCCCTGGAGCGACATCGACCTCCTCGTAGCGCTCGACGCCGGCCCTGACCTCGCGGTCGAGTTCCACGTCATCGACGATCGCCCTGCGGACATCGTGTTCACCACGATCGCCGCGTTACTCGCCGGCCGGCACGGTGACCTCCAGGGCTGGCTCGCCGCAGGCAGGATCGCCTTCTGCCGGTCGCTGGAGGTCGAACGAGCTGTCGCCGCCGCTCGGGCGACGCCGTCGGCGGCCAGCGACGAGGAACGCTACTTCCGATGGGTGGAGCTCAACGTGAACCTCGTCAAGCTCCGGCGCTACGCCGAAGCCGACGACCCCGAGTACCGAGCGGCGATCGACCTCTTGCTCGACGCGGCCTTCGCCGCCGCTCCTCGGGATGCGCTCGTGCTCGCCGGTCGGAGGTGGTCGGGCGAGCGGGATGCGCTCCGGTGGCTGGCGGCACGCCAGCCCGAAATCATCGAGCTGTTGCAGGCTGGCCGGGCCGGAGAACCCGCTGCCCGTCTCGCTGCCTACGAGCGCATTGCGGCGGCGGTCGCCGAACCGGCCGGCGGTCTCTGGCCACCCCGGGAGACGACCGGTGGCTGGCTACTCGACCAGGCCGGGACCAGCCGCTGGACCCGATTGCTCGCCGGTTCCTGAGGGGGCGCCCCGACCTACGCCCGAGGTGCTCCGCACCACTAGGTGGCGTAGGCGTCGTGGCGGCGGATCCAGGTGTAGGGCTCTGTTCGGGGCCAGCCAGGCGGTGAGTCCTCCCAGCTCTCCTGGCGGCCGAAGGGCGTCAGGTCCAGATACGTCCAGTGGCTCCCGAGATGCTCGACACCCCGATCGCCGGTCGCGTAGGTGCGGAAGACGTCGCTCCCATCCCGGAAGAAGACACTCACGCCGTGGTTCTCCTCACCGTCGACGGTGGCCCCCATGTCGGCGTTGAAGTCGGTGCCGAACGACGAGTACCACGGGACCTCCCAGCCCATCCGCCGCCGGTACCGCTCGATCTTGTCGAGCTCAGCGCGCGACACGAGCACGAGCGAGGTGTCCCGGGCATGGAGATGCGCTGGGTGCGACATGGCGTCCACCACCCAGGAGCAGCCCTCGCAGCCTTCCTCCTGTTCGGGGGCGAACATGAAGTGGTAGACGATCAGCTGACGCCGACCCTCGAACAGATCCAGCAGGGCCGCTGTCCCGTTCTGGCCCTCGAATCGGTAGCCGCCCTCGACCGCCACCATCGGCAGCCGTCGCCGCTCGGCGCTGAGGGCGTCGCCCTGACGGGTGAGTGCCTTCTCCTTGGCCGTCAGCTCCGCCAGGGCCTCCTCCCATTCGGCGAGCGTGACAACGGGGGGTCGGGTCGGGTGCGCACCGGCCATCGGTCAGCCCTTCTCGGCGACGATCTGGATCAGGTTGCCGCAGGTGTCGTCGAACACGGCCGTCACGGCCGGGCCGATATCGGTTGGCTCCTGGGTGAACCTCACTCCGGCGGCCATGAGACGCTCGTACTCTGCGTGCACGTCGTCGACGGCGAACTGGGCAGAGGGGATCCCATCGGCGGTGAGCGCATCGCGGTACGGCTTCACCGCCGGATGGCCGGCGGGCTCCAGCAACAGCTCCGGCCCTTCGGGCGCTGCCGGTGACACGACAGTCAGCCACGATGCATCACCGAGCGGGATGTCACGGTGCTTCACGAAGCCGAGGACGTCGGTGTAGAACGCCAAGGCGTTGGTTTGATCGTTCACGTAGACACTGGTCAAGTCGATCCTCATCGGTATCCATCCCTCCCTTGCCGGTTCCTCCAGGAAACCGTAGGCGCGCCAGCGTGGATGAGGCTCGCGCACCCCGCGGCTATGGCGCTCGGCTGCGGTGATGCCACCGGGCGGCTTTCGGCCTTGCCTCGCTCCTCTCGTCGAGCCGGTCAGTTCGAAGCCGGGGCGTCGAGCCCGGCATCGGCGACGAGCTCGTCGATGCGGTCCAGATCGGCGGCCGACGGTCGGAGGTCGGGGTTGAGCTCGATCACGACGCCACCGTTGGCGAGGTCGGCGCGGTGATTGCGACCCTCGCCCACACCGTTGTCGACATCTTCGATGATGCTTCGCAGGACGACTTCCCAGTGGTAGACCTGCGAGGCGACCACCGCCGTCGGCTCGACCGAGGCCTGGTTCACCTGGTTGCCGAGCCAGCGCGCACCAGCGGCCCTCACCGCAGCCATCGCCTGACTCATGTCGTGACCTTGGCCGGTGATGACGTCGGCCCCGGCGGTCAGCAACTCCGCGGTCGACGCCGCTGCCGCCTCGGCGTCGGAGAACGAGCCGGTGTAGCTGACGAGCACAGCGATCTCCGGCAGTTCGGACTGGGCCCCGGCTCGAAATGCCTCGATGTACCGCTCGGACACGCCGGCCTCGACCGGCCCGACCGCACCGATGACCCCGGTCGCACTGAGCCTCGCAGCGAGCGCGCCGAGCACGAAGCCGCCCTGCTCGGCCGCGACTCCGTAGGTGTAGACATTGCTCCGGACCGGCTGGTCGTCGACCGGACCGACCGCGAAGGTCACGTCGGGATGCTCCCTCGCGATCGTCGAGACGATCGAACGGAAGGTCGAGCTGTGCGCGATCACGAGGTCGTAGCCTTCGATGGCGAGGTCGCTGATCGTGGCTGCAGCG
>JAOTYQ010000645.1 GCA_029861725.1 Acidimicrobiia bacterium
TCGACCGAGACGGGCGACGATGGGCTGGGCGGCGGCATCGATCGAACCGAGCTGGTCGATGACAGCCTGATCGTAGGCGGGGTCGGTGTGGTCGTTGAGCAGACCGGCGGCGGTGTCCTTCACCTGCCAGGCGCTGCAGGCGGCGAGGAGCTCAGGGTTGAGGCACCGGAACTGGCGGTAGGCGTCGGTGACCGTCTCCCGCTGGCCGGCGGCGTCGAGCTCGGCGGCCAGGAGACGCTCTCCCTCGGCCCGACCGGCCGCGGTCAGGGTCCAGCGGCCGTCGTCACCTCGTCGCCGGGCGACCAGGCCGCGGGCGGCGAGGAGCTCGAGGCAGCGCTCGAGGTGGTCGCGGTCGATGCCGAAGCGCTCGGCGATCACCGGGGCCGGGGCGAAGCCTTGTAGCCGAAGCCCGTGAAGGGCCAGCAGCGTGAGGTCGGATCGTGGACCCGCAGGTCGGTCGGTCGTGGTCATTCGGGGCAGAGCCTACCAGCGAGCGACGATCGGCTCGAAGCCCATCGACGCCTCCACCTGGGCAAAGATCAGCCAACTGCTCATCTCGTGCCGAGTCGCGCCGATCCGGTACAGGTAGTGGTGTCCCGCCGTCGCAATCGGGTTCTGGTTTTACGAGATCGGGGCGGCGGATACCCCTGGGTGGCTCTCGGGGGTCGGGTTGTGGGGCCCGATCCCCGGGCCACCTGTCGCTCATGGGGCCGCTGGGAATTCGGCGGCTATCGCGTTGCGGGGCCGCTGAGGCGTTTATCCTAGCGGCGGGCTCGGAGTGCCTGTGGAGCAGAACAGCTGTCAAGCCTGTTCCCGCCGCCTCGCGGCTTGCCTCTGGGAGAGACCGCCGTGTCGTCCTCGCCGATCCCGAATTCCCGCACTCGCGCCGCTGTCAGCTCTACCCCCTGGCCGCGAACGGTGCCCGAGGTGGGTCCCGCCTCGAGCCTCGACGAGGAGCTGTCGCTAGCCGACTACGTCCGGCTCATGCGCCGTTGGTGGTGGTTGGCTGCGCTCGTGTGGTCGGTCGTCCTCGTCGGCGTGGCGCTGACCACCATGCTCCAGGCGCCCACCTACACCTCGTCGGCGACCGTGCTGATCCGGACCTCGTCGTCGGCCCAGCTGTTCCCGCTCGGTGGCGACGAGATCGAGGGCCGGACGATGGCCGCCGAGGCCGACTTCCTGGCTTCGAGCCGATTCCTGTTGGAAGCGTCGGTCGCGGCCGGCAACGACGATCCGGTCGACATCGACCCGGGCGACGTCGACGCTCGGGTGGCGCCGTCAGTGATCACCTTCACCGCCGCCTCGGCGACGGCCGAGCGGGCGGCGGCCACCGCCCAGGCCTGGGCCGAGACCTACATCGCCATGCGTCACGACATCGACGTCGCCGACAGCAGCTCGACGATCGCGTCGCTCGAGGCCACGACGTCGGCACTGACCGAGGAGCGCAACCGGGTGGCGTCGCCGATCGCCGATCTCGATGCCCAGCTCCGCCGGACCGAGGACGCGGCCACGATCGCCGACCTGTCAGCCCAGCGGGTGGCGCTCGTCCAGACCCTGAACGCTCAGTTGGAGCCGATCGACAGCCAACTGGCGGCCACCTCGACCTCCCTCGCCGAGCTCCGGCTGACGGCCGACCTGCTCGCGAACCCGGAGGTGTCGGCCCGGATCAACGCAGACGCCCTCGTTCCCGAGAGCCCGTCGTCGCCCCAGCCCGTGAGGAACATGGCCCTGGGGACCGTCGTCGGCGGCATCCTCGCGGTCGCAGCAGTTGTCGCGATCTCGTCGTTCGATGATCGGCTCCGGACCACCGACGACGCCGAGCGGGCATCGGGGCTCGGGGCGCTGGCGACGGTCCCCTACCACCGCGACCGGTCACTCCCGATCGAGGTGCCGGCCGGATCGGTGATGGAGGAGTCGTTCCAGCGGATCGTCTCGGCGATCGATTTCGCCGCCGCCGCCGGGCGGTCGCACAAAGTGCTGCTGGTGACGAGCCCCCAGCCAGGCGAGGGGAAGACGACCACCACCGCGCGGCTGGCCACCGCGCTGGCGGCCGAGGGCCGCAACGTGCTCGTGATCGGCGGCGATCTCCGGCGGCCCTCGCTCTCGTTGTCGCTCGGCGCCGACCAGGGACCGGGGTTGGCCGACCTCCTGACCGACCCCGATCTCGGTGTCGAGTCGTGCATGCACCGGGTGGCGGCTCGCCACCATCTGGTCATCATGCCGGCCGGCAAGCTGCGGGACGATCGCAACCCGGCCGAGGCGCTCCGCTCACCCGAGCTGGCGGCGATGATCGAGCGCATGCGGGAGTTCTGCGACCACATCCTGATCGACAGCCCACCGCTGCTGCCGGTGGTCGACGGGCTGGAGCTGGCCGAGGTGTCCGACGCGGTGATCCTGGTCCTGTCGTCCCGCAAGTCGCGCGGCCGCTCGGTGCAGCGAGCGCTGCGGCTGCTCGACGAGGCGGGCACGATCGACGTGCTCGGCTACGTGCTCAACGCCGTCCCGACCCCAGACGGCACCTACGAGGCCCGCTACTGACCTTGGCGGACGGTCAACGGTCGGCATGCTCGCCCTGAACGACGGTGACGTTGCCGTCGCCCGCCGCTTCTCCGACCGGGGCCTGGCGCTGGCGCGAGCCCATGGCTACGCCGAGGCCCTGGCCACTGCGCTGTGCGCTCGGGGGGAGGTCGCGGTGGCCGATGCCGACGCCGCCCGGGCCGCGTCGCTGTTCGGCGAAGCCCTCGGGGTCGGGCAGGCGTCCGGCCACCACGGCGTCATCGACCGGGCCAACGCCGGGCTGGCCAGCGTGACGAAGATCGAGGGGATGCGGACGCCGGGCGTCGCGGTAGGCATCCACGAGCCGCTGTCGGAACGGGAGCTGTCGGTCGCCCGCCTCCTGCGTGGCGACCTGACCCAGCGGGAGATCGCCGACGAGTTGTACATCGCGCCGTCGACGGTGAAGACCCACATCAAGTCGATCTACCGCATGCTGGGCGTTTCGAAGCGGTCGCACGCAGTCACCCGAGCCGTCGAGCTCGGCCTGTTCGGCTGAGCGGGGAGGCATCGAGCTCAGCCTTGCTCGGAGCCTCAGGGTCCAAGTCGCAGCGAACGTCGCATCAACAGTGACGCCCGCTGCGCTGGCGATCGGGTTGTCGTAGCGACCCGTCAGGGCCGATCAGCAGGCCGCAGCGACCGGCCGCCAGGTGGCGGTCACTCCGCGCGCCCATCGCGTGCGCCGCCGCTCCTCTACCTCGTCGGCACCGACCGAGGCCGCCGTGACCCCTGCGGGGAGCTCGACGACCAGAACCGATTCGGCGTGGACGCACAGCACCCGCCCGCCGGCATCGACCACCCGTTCCACCACGCCCCGCCAATCGGCGGCTCTGATGACCTGGATCACCGGCTCCGCTGCGCCTCGACCCGCGTTCGTGCTCGTTCCCTCTTGTGTTGCGCCCACAGTACTGCCCCTCTCGTGTTGGCCAACCGGCTCCACGCCTCGCTTGGTCATACGAACACCGGAGCTCCGTCGCTGATACATCATTCCCTGCTCCCTCTCCTCCAACGGATTCTGTTCCTGAGACGTTCCCGGAGTC
>JAOTYQ010000646.1 GCA_029861725.1 Acidimicrobiia bacterium
GCCCCAGGCCTTGACCCATAGATGGGCCCGGATGTCGCTCAGGACCCTCGACGTGAAGCCGGCCTCGCGGAGGGCGGCGGCCAACGCACCGGCACGATCGGACTTCGCACCGTCCAGCTCACCGACCGGGAAGCGATCGCCTTCGATATGGGTGATCACACCGGGCCCGGTCCGCTCCGCTGCGGGGTAGGCGATGGAGGCGACGATGCGCTCGGCCGGAATGGTCGCAGCCAACAGGCCGTCGGGGTCGAGCGTTGTCAGTCGGCGCCCTTCGTGCTCGCCTCCGTGGCGCTCGAAGTACCACCAGGGAATGCCGTTCTGGACCGGCACGACCATGGTCTCTGAGTGATAGAGCTGGTCCAGGTCCTTGGCTACCGCCGCGATCTGGTGGGCCTTGACGGCCAGGATCACGACGTCGTGGGGACCCAGTGCGGCCATGTCGTCCGAGGCCGCGATGCCGGTCACGGTGGTCTCGGATCCGTCGGCGAAGACCATGCGGAGCCCGGCCGAGCGAAGGGCGTCGAGATGGGCACCGCGGGCGATCACGCTGAGGTCATGACCGGAGACGGCGAGTCGCCCAGCAAGGAGGCCGCCTATCGCTCCCGCCCCGATCACGCAGATGCGCATCGTTGGATCTTGCCATAGCCAGTGCCAGCCCACCCACCGGTGCTCACGACCAGTCGGGCGGGTTGGTCCGAGCCCAGTGCTCGGCGATGGCCTGGCGGGAGGTGGTTCAGATCCCGCTCAGCTCGGCCAGCCGGTCGAGCACTCGCTCCAGTCCGGCGAAGCGGGCTGGCTGACCGACGATGCCGGGGTGGAGCCCGATAGACATCATCGCCGGCCGGGAGGTGCGTCACCAGTAGTGATTCTCGGGCCGGTCGGTGGGCGCCGCCGGTGATCTCGACCGGCTCGATGATCGTGTGCTCGTCATCGGTCGAGCCGTCTTTCGACATGAGCACGGCGAACCGTCCCGGTCGGTCAGTCATCGGTCGGTGTCTCCAAAGACAACTGCACCTCCCCTGGCGGGCTGTCGCACACTTCCAGCACCGCTCGAAGGCTCGCGGTCGACCGCCCCGTAGGGTCACGGCTCGATAGCTGGCCGCTCGGCAAGATGCCGGTTGAGGGCCGGATCGGCAGCGATCCGATGGTGCAGGTGCTCGGCAATACGAGCTCGTTTCTGATCGCCATCGACGTCGTCGGCCAAGACGTGAACGGCCCGGGCCAGCAAGCCTTGAAGCTCGACATTGAGGTCATGGGCGGCTTCCTCACCGTCGGCCGGCGGGCGCTCCATCGCGGCCGAGATCTCAGCCGCCAGCGGCCCGAGGTCGGGGCGGAGCTCGATGAGGAGCCGGAGCGCACGCTGATTGTCGTCCACCAGGAACGGCATGCGTTTCGGCCACGATCGCTCCAGCCTGCGGAGCAGTCGGGCAGCGTCGGCCAGCAGCTGGTCAGATTCCGGGGACAGCTCGGGATCGGCCTGCGCCCGTTTGATCAGGTGCCGGATGGCCTGGAGTTGCTCGCTCGGGGTCGGGTGCATCACGCCTCCTCGATCAGGTCGAGCAGCGTCAGGAGGACCTCGGCCGTCGGCTGGTAGAGCACGTCGGAGCGGTTCTCGACGAACGACCGCAGCCCGCTCACCTGCATCACTGCCGCCTGTACCACGACATCACGTTCCACCACGCGACAGCTTCGGGATCGACGGATCGACCGGTGATCTGCCCGTGATTGCCGAGCAACTCGTCGCGCTCCCAGTGGCCAGCGACGTAGTGCTCCCGGGTCCTCAGCGGCTGGGTGACCCAGCCGAGATCTTCATGCGGATCCCCGACGTGGGCCAGTTCCCAGTCGAGCAAGGCGATGATTTCGTCGTTCTCGTCGAGCAGCACGTTGCCGACCTTGAAGTCACCGTGGACCAGCACCGTTGCCGACGAACGGGGAACGGTAGCTCGCAGCCACCGTACGGCCATATCCAGCTCGGGACAGGGCTCGAGCTGATCGTGCCGCAGGATCGACTCCCAGTGGTCGACCGCGGCCGCCGCCTTCGGCCCGGGATCCTCTAGCGTCGACCCGAGCCCAGCGGCTCTCCAGTCGACCTCGTGGACCAGAGCCAGCAGCTCGCAGAGTCGGCGAGCGAGATCGACCCGGCGGGCCGCCGGGCGCTCGACGTCGTCGAGCACGAAGTAGTCGCACGTTCCGGCCTCCCGCACCATGACCAATCTCCAGCAGCCCCCCTTCGGGATCGCGGCGGACGATCAGCGGCTCTCGCACCTCGCCATCGTCGCTGCGCCATGTGCCGTCGAAGAGCCAGTTCTCCCTCGACCGGCCGACTCCGACCCTGCGAACGTCGTCAACGACGACGTTCGCCTCGGAACCGAGCTGGGAGGGGAGGAAGAAGCGGATCCATTCACCGATGATGGCGTCGCGTGAGCGTCTCACCGCAGGTCGAGGACCGACGCCGCTTCGGCCTCCACAGCCGTCCCCTCGAAGAACGACGGGTTCATTCCTCCAACCAGCCGAACGGTGTTCTGAAAGGAGAAGGCGGCGAAGTCTTCCTCGGTCAACAACCCGTCGTCCACCAACTCGTGTGCCTCGGCCACGACGGTGGCCATGTTCTTCACGTCGAAGTGCCCGATGTCCGATCCCAACGTCGCGCTGAGCCTCGCCCCGAGCGCGTTGTGCTCGGATTTGAACGCCCAAGCGGCCAAGCGGTCCTCCGCTTCACACCCGAACCAGAACGGCTGAACGAACAACGCCGCAATGTCATCGACTCCGCTGATCTCGCAGGCGCCGAAGTCGTCAGGAGCCGGTCGGCCCCCGACCAGCCCCTCAGCTGGATTCCCCGGTCGGGCCAGACGCCGGGCCACTGCGGCCTGCATCGCCGCCGTCCCGTGTCTCCGGGCGAGCTCGTCGAGCAGCCCGTAGTCGAGGTTGGCCGGGTTCACAGCATCGAGCGCGCCGACGTTCCGGACCTCCCAGTGTTCGACGAGGTCGTGCAGCAGCTGGCACGCCCAGCCGACGCCCCCCTCGAGAAACGCGAAGCGGAGGTCGGGAAAGCGGCGGGTCACACCTCCCATGAACAGCGCCTTGCACACGGCCTCGTTGGCAGCGGCGAAGTGTCCGATGTGGTTGTAGACGAAGTTGGACGGCGACGCCCGCAGTCCGAACCCTCGTCCCCGTCCACTGGCATGGAAGCTCGGGGCAACGCCCAGATCGACGCAGCGCTGCCACACCGGATCGTAGTCGAATGCGCTGTCGAGGCCCAGCACGTCGAGCCAAACGATCTCCTCGACCGCGTCCGAGCCTCGCTCGACCAGTGACGGAACCGGTCTGGGGACCATGCTCCCGAACATCGTGACCTTCATGCCCAAGTCACCGACAGCATGGTCCAGCTCCTCGAGCGCTTCGTCGGGAGTGAACATCGGGATGACTGCGGCAGGGGTCATCCGCCGGGAGTGCGGAGCGAAGTACTCGGCGGCAAAGGTGTTGTACGCCCGGCAGGCGGCCCTCCTGGCCTCTTCGTCGGTAACGTTCACGACGCCGAGCCCTTGGGTCGGGAAGAGGATGGTGAAGTCGATACCGAGCTCATCGAGGCGC
>JAOTYQ010000648.1 GCA_029861725.1 Acidimicrobiia bacterium
CCTAGCTGCTCAGGGGCGACCGCCAACAGTTCCTGGAGATGGGCTTCGACGCCGTCCTTCTGGAGACCGGGATCCTCACCGAGCTCGTGGTGACTGTCGCTGATCACGTCGTGCAACGTGATCGTGAGCGTCTCATCCTTGGGGTTGGTCACGGTCCATACCCCCGGTTCCTCCCGCAGCACATTGGGCGCTGTCATCCAGTTGAGCGGCTTGTACGCTCCACCGTCGGCGTGGATCGCGACGCAGCCGTCTGCCTTGACCATGACGAGCCTGACCGCTCGGGGGAGGTGGGCGGTGAGGCGGCCGTCGTAGTCGACGGTGCACTCCGCGACGAGCAGGCGCATGCGTCAGTCGATCGCCCGCCCGCTGAGCCGGCGCTGGATCAGCGATCGCCGTTCCTTCAGCTCGGCGTAGGTGAGCGACGACGTCTCGGCCGGATCGACGCCGAAGCCGGCCTTCAGGCCGTCGACGTCGACCTCCCACGACTGCTCCGACACGCCGAGCTGGGCGGCGATCGTCGACCCGTGAGTCGTTGCGAAATGGGTGGCGATCTTGGTCACGACCGAGAACATGTCGAGGTCGGGAGCGAGGGTAGCGATCGCGCCGTCGATGAAGATCAGGTTCTTGACGTACAGCATCAGCGGCTTCGGCATCCGAGCCCCGTAGCCGAGCAGTGCCTTGATGATCCGCTGCAGCTCGCCGACCAGCTCCTCAGGCGAGAGCTTCGTCGGGTCGAGCGGCGGTCCGTCGAGTCCGAGGTCGGCGATGACGGCGTCGATGTCGGTGTCGGGGGGCAGCGCCCCCAGGTCGCGGAGCGCCGCCACCTGACCGTGCAAGTTGTTCATCGTGGCCGTCATCATCATGCGGAGAAACGCCATGCGCTCGTCCTCGGTCAACCGGCCGGTGATCCCGAAGTCGACGAGCGCTACGCGACCATCGGGTAGGACGAACAAGTTGCCGCCGTGCAGATCGCCGTGGAACACGCCGTGGAGGAACGCCCCTTCCAGGAACCCCAGCATCGCCGTCTGGATGACTTCGTGGGTGTCGACACCGGCGGCCTTCATGCCGCCGACGTCCTCGAAGTGGAAGCCGTGGAGCCGCTCCATCACCAGCAACCGCTTGGTGACGTGGTCGGGATGGGGGCGGGGGACCACGAAACCGGGTCGGTTGAGCTTCACGAACACCTCGGCGATATCGAGCATGTTGGCCGCTTCGAGCCGGAAATCGAGCTCTTCGATGATCGTTCCGGCGAACAGCTCCACCAGGGCCGGTGGGTTGGCCAAGGCAGAGACCGGGATCCGGCCGACCAGGAACGGAGCGAGCCAACTCAGCACCCGCAGGTCCCGGCGGACCAGCTCGTCGATGCCCGGCCGTTGCACCTTGACCACGACCTCTTCCCCTGAGCGAAGGACGGCCCCGTGGACCTGGGCGATCGACGCCGCGGCGACGGGCACCGGATCGAAGCTACGGAACACCTGGTGCAACGGCTTGCCGAGCTCGGCTTCGACCACGGCCACCACTTGCTGGTAGGGAACCGGAGGGACCTGGTCGCGACAGCGCTTGCACTCCTTCACCAGCTCGACCGGGAACACGCCCTCACCGGCGGAGATGATCTGAGCGAGCTTGATATAGGTGGGGCCGAGGCGTTCGGCGGCGAGCCGGAACCGGCGAGACAAGCCGGCTCTCGAGCGGCTCGTTCCACGGTCGCGCACATACCAACCGGCGAGCGCTCTGGCCAGGAACGCCACCACCACGAGCGCCCGGCCGAGCGGGGGAAGCTTGGGCGGCTGGGTCAATCGAGGGAGCAGCCTCGCCTGCTCGGCCCGAAGGCTGTCGACCGAGCGACGCCACCCGAGCCGTCGTGTGGCCAGGCTCCACGGTGGGTTCTCCGAGAACGAGCCGAGGTGGAGATCGTCGGGGGGTGTTGTGGTGGTCACGGTTACCAGTCTGGGAGACGGGGATCGCTCGGGAGTGATCGGACGGCGATTGCTCGTCTGAACGAGCCGCCGACCGACGGTCGTCAGCTGTTCAGAACCTCGAGCGAGCGCTCGGCCCACTCCGGTCGGCAGATCAACAGATCGGGGAGATACGGGTCGGGGTTGTTGTAGACCAGCGGTGATCCATCGAGCCGGCTGCAGTGCAGGCCAGCCGCCTCGGCGACGGCCACCGGAGCACAGGAGTCCCACTCGTACTGACCACCAGAGTGGGCATAGATGTCGGCGTGACCGCGGACGACGGCCATCGCCTTCGCCCCGGCCGAGCCCATCTCGATGTAGTCGGCCCCGAGCTCGGCTGCCAGGTGCTGGGCGGCCGGCGGCCGGCGCGTGCGGCTCACGATGACGCGCGGTGGATCGCCGCCCTCGGGGGGAAGCGTCGGTGCCGGCTCGGTGCCGAGGACGAGGTCCTCGGCCGGCAGTGCCACGGCACCAGCTACCGGGCGGCCGTCGATCACGAGCGCGATGTGCACGGCCCAGTCGATCCTCGGCGGCTCGGCGAACTCCCTCGTACCGTCGAGCGGGTCGACGATCCAGATCCGGGCTGCGTCCAGCCGCTCGCGCTGGTCGGCGCCCTCCTCCGATAGCACCGCGTCGTCGGGGCGTTCGTTCGCCAGCGTGTCGACGATGTGTCGATGGGCGGCTTCGTCGCCGGCGTCCTTCAGCTCCCAGTGGCTCGTGCCCTCGACGCCGAGTCTCTGACGGAGCTCGACGAGTATCTTTCCCGTCGTTCCTGCGAGCCGGTGGGAAAGTTGGTGGTCGTCACTCGTTGGTGGCACGTCTTGCACCCTAACCAAAAGGGCCGCCAACACACGAGGTGGCGACGCGCCGGCTCGCGGTCATCCGGCCGAGGGGCAACAAGCCGGAGCTGGCGTGCGAAACCGGCCCGGCTCAGCCGACGCTACTGGGGCTCGCCGTAGGGCTCGCCGGCGTCGCCGTAGCACTCGGCGTGGTACTGCTCGACCCGCTGCCACACCCCATCGGTGTACACGTTGCAGATCACCTGCTGATCGCGGTGCCGGGCCCGATACTTGACCCGCTCGTGGCAGTGCGGGCACTCTGCAGCACATCCGGCCTCGATCAGCCGAGTCACCGCCCGGCTCTCCCACCGTTGCTCGGAGGTCTTGTCGTCGGTGGCCGTCGAGGTCGGTGGCGCCATGCAATGGTTATCGGACAGCCCCGCCTGGCGTTGAGCAGGAATTCGTGAGCCGTCGGGCCCGTCCGGACACTCCCGGACCGGCCCGTCAGCGGGTCAACGGCTTGTAGGTGACCCGGGTGGGGCTCGCTTCCTCGCCGAGCTCGCGCTGGCGGAACTCCTCGTACTCGGAGAAGTTGCCCTCGAACCAGCGGACCTGCGAGTTGCCCTCGAACGACAGAATATGGGTGGCGATACGGTCGAGGAACCAGCGGTCGTGGCTGATCACCACTGCGCAACCCGGGAACCGCTCGAGGGCGTCCTCGAGGGCTCGCAAGGTGTCGACGTCGAGATCGTTGGTCGGCTCGTCGAGCAACAGCACGTTGCCGCCCCGCTTGAGCACCCGGGCGAGGTGGACCCTGTTCCGCTCACCGCCCGAGAGCACCCCGACCTT
>JAOTYQ010000647.1 GCA_029861725.1 Acidimicrobiia bacterium
GATCCTGCGCCACCATGCCTCGTCGGCCTCGAAGAAGTGCAGCATCGGACCGACCAGGCCGGCGTTGTTGACGACGACGTCGATCCGACCGTGGGCGTCCATGATCGCCTCGAACATCGTGGCCACGGATCCCGAGTCCGAGACATCCGCGACCGTCGCCAACACATCGCCGCCCTGCGAGCCGATCGAGTCGACGACCAGGTCCACTCGATCACCATCGACGTCGTTCACGACGACCTTCGACCCGGCGTCACCGAAACGCTCAGCGATCGCACGCCCGATCCCATGGCCAGCTCCCGTGACGAGAACCACCTTGCCCCGGACAGACTCGTACGCCATGCGTTGGCCTTTCGTTCCCTGCCGACGATGCGACAGCTAGTGACTCGTCCAGCCTGCACGGTGCAGGCCATCCGTGTCGACGACGGTCTGCCCGTCGACGGTCACCGCCACCGAGGCGCCGACGGGGGCGGGTGAGGGTTGCGTGGTGCACGTGGACCGCGAGCTCGTCGAGCAGGCGCTCGGTCTCAGAAGCGCCACGGGTAATCGTCGCGACCGCTGTAGATCGTGTCAGCGCCGAGCAGTCGGTCCCGGAGCGGGCCTTCGGCCGCTGCGTCGGCGCAGGTCCAGGCCATGGCAACCGCCCCATCGAGCGTGACCCGATCAGCTTCCGGTGTATTGCAGAAGGCGGCGAACTCGGGCTGATGGTTGACGGCCGGCAGGCAGTCGAGGCCGAGCATGGGGTGGATCGTCGGCATCATGAGCGACACGTTCGCCATATCGGTCGAACCCGCTCCCTTCGTGCTGCGCGGGCCGAGCTCGCGACCGAGCTCGGTTGCGTTCTCCCGGTAGAGGTCAGCCAGCTCGGCGTCGTGCCGGTACTCGCTGTAGGGGGCGCCGAGGGCTTCGACGTCGAGTGTCGCCCCCGTTGCGAGGGCACCAGCTTCGAAGCAGCGCCGAATCCTCGGTTCGAGCCTTGCCAGTGCTTCCAAGTCGGGCGCCCGCACGAAGTAGCGGGCGGTCGTCTCAGCCGGGACGACGTTGGCCGCCTCGCCACCCCGGGTGACGATGCCGTGGACCTGATCGCCCGGCTCGAGGTGCTGGCGGACCAGGCCGATCGCAACCTGAGCCACCGTGATGGCGTCGGCGGCGTTTATCCCGACGTTCGGCGAGACCGAGGCGTGGGCGGTCTTGCCATGGAAGTGGAAGTCGCACTGACTGATGGCGAGCGTAGGGAACACGTCGCTCTCGTTCGGTGACGGATGCACCATCATCGCCAGATGCAGACCGTCGAACGCACCGTTCTCCAGCATGATGATCTTGCCTCCGCCCAGCTCCTCGGCCGGTGTCCCCAAGACACGCACCCTGAGTCCAAGGTCGTCGGCAACCCGAGCCAAGGCCAGACCGGCACCGACCCCGGCGGCCGCGATCATGTTGTGCCCGCAGGCGTGACCGATCTCTGGCAGCGCATCGAGCTCGGAGCAGATCCCGACCGTCAACGGCCCCGACCCGTACTCGGCGACAAATGCGGTCGGCAGGCCGGCAACGCCGGGGGTGACGTCGAACCCGGCGTCGTCGAGCAGCTCGGCGCACGCTGTCGATGCATGCTCCTCCTCGAACGCCAGCTCGGGGTGGTCCCAGATTCGGTGCGAGAGATCGATCAGTGCTTCACCGGTTTGTTCGATCTCCCGCCGGGCTGCCTCTTTCACTGCTGTAGCCATGAGCAACGGTAACCGGTAAGCGTCCCCGCTTCACTCCCGAGCAGCCGACGGCCGCCTCGCAACGGTCATCCTCACCACGCCAACAGGTCAGTCACCGGCGACGAACACCGTCCACGTACCATCCTCGGCAATGCTGGCTCGGTAGCCGATGTAGCCACCGAACTGAGCGAACATCTCGAAGTCGTCATCGTCGTAGATCACCCTCAGGGCCTCCCGATCGGCTTCCGAGACGTCTTCCCACGTTTCGTAGTTGAACGCCGGTGGCCACCGGTAGACGACCCCGCCACTGCCGTCGTCGCCCGACGTCGGCGGGAGCCGGAGAATCTCGACCAGCGCCCGGGTCGGCTCATAGCCGAACTCCTCGTCGCTGGCCCAGACCTCGGCCGGTGCGCCACCCCCGAAGCTGGCCGTGAACGAAGGGCCGGTCAGCGCCGCCAACCCGTCGATGTCACACGCCAGTGCCGCGGTCAGGATGGCTTCTCGACGCTCGGCCACCGCTGCGGGTAGCTCCGGTTGGGGTCCCGGACGCTCGAGACCCGACGCCGAGCACACCGTCTCACCGGCCGAGACTGCCGTTGTCGTCTCGGAACCGGAAGACTCCGTCGACTCCGCAGCAACGGTAGAGGTGTCGGTCGACGACTGGACGGTCGACGACTGGACGATCGACGACTGGTCGGTCGACGCGGTTGTGCTTGGGGTCGATGTTCGGTCAGCGGTCGCCGTTTCGCTGGACTCCTCACTAGAGCAAGCGGAAACGACCAGGGTGGCGGCTGCGACCGTCAGGAGCAGCCGACGGGCGAAGGACACGGCATCATTCAATGGTCTCGACGTCGAGCGCGACAAGTAGCGCGCCATCAGCATGGGGATCCAGAGGGGACGCGGGATGCCTGTCTCGCCCACCGTTGAACCCGAAGCGCCCTCAGGGTGTTCCATCGGCTTGGTCCGCCGGTCTTCTCCATGTCGAACCAGGCTCGGCCGGCGTGCTTGTTCTGCACCGGCCAGCGTCCATCTGCCCGTCGGCGGCGGACGAGGACGTCGAGTGCGTCTTGATAGCGGGCGTCCCACGGCGCCGCGGTTTCCTGGAAGTGATCGAGGCCCCGCAACACGTCGTAGTGCCAACGTGGAGGGAACGAGAGCTTGGTGAAGGCGGGATGCACCTCGGTGCCGTGGCGGTGCGACTTGTAGAGGCGATGGTCGAGAAAGAACTCCCGTCCCTTCGCCATGGCGGTCGGGATCTCGCGGCTCTCGGGTTCGTGATGGGTTGATTCGGCGAGGGCCTCGAGGGCGAGGATCGACGTGTGAAACGAGCCGTGGCGGTCGCCGAAGCGGACGGTTCGGCAGTTCCATCCGCCATCGGGGAGCTGGTTCGCTACGAGCCAGGTCGTCGCCGTATCGACCCGAGCATCGTCGTAGCCGAAATAGCGGGCCAACGCGAGGTACATCGAGGTCGCGCAGGCTTCCGGTGCGTCGACCGATACGGCTGGGGTGAGACCGCCATCGAAGTATCGGGCGCCGTCCCAGATCCGCTCGACCGCTCGCAGCGCGTCCGGGTGCCCTCGTGTGAGGCCGCAGTGCCGGAGCAGCAGGAGCGTGTAGGTGGTCGAGATCCACTTCGGGCTGTAGAGCCCGCCGGCCCAGGTCCCGGACGGGTCCTGACGATCGAGGAGCGACCGTCCCCACCCGGTCGCCGCAACTCGGGCGCGTTCTGCGTCGACGTCGTCATGGCAGGCGTCGAGCAGATCTCGCTTCGTCTGCCATCGGATCGCCGGATCGCCGTCCAACAACCACCGAAGAACCCGACCGGAGACGGCGTCGCTGATCTCCTCAGGCATCGGCAAAAGGCTGACGGATGATGGTGCGCAGCT
>JAOTYQ010000649.1 GCA_029861725.1 Acidimicrobiia bacterium
CGGCTCGAACACCGGAGGCTCAGACCCAGGCGGCTCAGACCCGGGCGGCTCAGAAACCGAGCCGAACAGACCGCTGAAGTCGAAGTAGCCGTTGCAGTGGAGGTACTCCGACAGCCATTCGCCCAGCCGGCAGCGTGCACCGTTTCGCCACACGCCCTTGGACGAGACCGCCGGGTGCTCGGACTCGAAGCGCTGACCGTCGATGACCACAGCATCGATCCGCACGTTGCGATCCTCGCCACCAGTTCTGCCGTCGTTGACGAACTCGACCCGCACGTCGGCCCCACTCAGCCCCGTCGGGTGGGTATAGGCGAACCGCTGGAACGAGATCCCCGACCGATAGAAGTCCGGCTCTCGATCGAGCGTCCACTCGCCAACAACGACCCCGTCGATCACGAGCTGGATCCGCTCTCCCCCAGCCTGACCAACAGCCAAGACCTCGACCTCGCTCACCGAACCAACCGGCGGATCAACCACCGGCGGCTCGAACACCGGAGGCTCAGACCCAGGCGGCTCAGACCCGGGCGGCTCAGACCCGGGCGGCTCAGACCCAGGCGGCTCAGACCCAGGAGGCTCAGAGACGGGCGGCTCAGACGCGGGCGGCTCAGACGCGGGCGGCTCAGAAGCCGAGCCGAACAGACCGCTGAAGTCGAAGTAACCGTTGCAGTGCAGGTACTCCGAGCGTTTGAATCCCAGGCCGCACGAACCGCCGGCCCACGATCCCAGCGACCGAACCGACGGATCCTCGCTCTGGACTCGCTGTTTCCCGATCTCGACGTAGTCGATCTGAACGTTGCGATCCTTGCCGCCCGACCTGCCGTCGTTCACGAACGCAATCTGCAAGTCCTCGAGAGCCGAGGCGTCGTCGAGCTCGACGACATGACTCGACATCGTCTCCGATAGCTCGACGGTCGCCAGCACGGTGCCGTCGGAGCGCAGTTCGAGCTTCTCATCGCCCGTGGTCCCGCGAGCCCGGATCATGACCGACGTCCCGAGCGGAGGGGCGCCAACCGGGCCACGACCGGGCGTACCACCGATGGACGAAGAGGGTGCCCAGGCTGCGGCGTTCGAATTGTCGCTGTCCGGGTCGAGCAGCTCGAGCGACACCTGACCATCATCGGGTTCGGTCGGCCAGGGAGCCTCGTCGTCGTAGGGCACGACGTCGATGGGACGACCGCTGGCATCGCCGAGCGTGATCGTCTCGCCGGAGTTCTTCAGGCCCCCTCGATACTCGATGACGACGACCTCGAGCCCGGGGTGAGCGGCTCGAAACGCCCGATCGTCGTCGGTCACGACCACTCGGCCTCTCGCCGGGATGACCGCCCCGAACGGTACGTCGAGATCGACCCCGTCGATCCTCCAACCGGAGAGGTCGATGGCGGTTGGTTCCAGATTCACCAGTTCGAGGAACTCTGGACCGTCGTCAGCCGGGTTGTAGTGGATCTCCGAGATGACGACGCGTGGTGTCGACGGCTGGGTCCGCGGCACGCTCGACACCGACTCGAAGACGTCGCGACGGTTCTGCACCCAGCGCTCGAACCGGGAAACGTGGTCGACTATCGAGGCTCTCGGCCAAGCATCGAGCTCCAGGTCGTCGATGACCGGTCCGATCTGGGCCACCAGGTTCCGGTGGGCGGCCTCGATCGTGTCGTCGCCGAGCGATCCGTCCAGGATCGAGCGGACGCGCCGGTAAACGGCAGCCCTGATCTCGGGAACATCCCAGAACGAATCGAACAACGAGTCCCGAAGACACGACAGATCGGCGAGCTCGTCACCGCGGCATCGCCCGATGCTGAACGCCCACGTGAGATCGAGGTCCCACGGATGGAGACTGACCCGGCCCGTCCCATCGAGATCGTGAGCGACGTAGTAGTTGTGTGAGAGCTGGTCGCTGTGCATCAGGACCATCGACAGCGCCATGTAGTTGACGATGTTGGGAACGTCGAAGGTGTCGTAGAGCTGGCGGCGCTTGGCCGAGGACGAGTCGCTCAGCACGACATCACGGGCCGCCGCGACGCTCCTGTCGTCGGGGTCGCCTTCCTTCTGGTCGAAACCACTCGAATACCGCCAGCCACCATCTGCCTTGTAGAAGTTGGAATCGTCGAACCCATGGGCTTCCCGCCAACGGCCGTCGAGCTTCTCCGACACGCGAAACAGTCCGAAGAACTCGCCGTTGCGGTCGACCTGCACGTACTGCGATGCGACCGGAGCGAAGCCTTCGAGGGCGAACAGATGCCAGGCAGCAGCAGCCCGTCCCTTGCTCCGATCGCTGTACTCGGCCTGGAGTGCGAACTCATCGACCGGGTAGTCGAACAGCTCCGGGGCGTCGAGCACGGTTCCGTCGGGTAGCTCGACGTTGTAGCTCTGTTTCGGGTGGTTGGTCCTGGCGTAGTCACCGCCGCGAACCTGGACTCGGACGGCGTCGATGACGTAGCCGTCGACTGCGATCACCGCGGGGAACAGACGATCACGATCGAACAGGCTGTCGCCGAGCATGGTGTCGAAGTCATCGTCCTCGATGAACCACTGAACGTGAGGGATGTCGGTGTCGGGACGAGAGCTGCCAACCACGTAGCCGTCGAAGCGTCGGCCCGTCTCCTCTGGGGGGTGCGTGACCCCTGCGGCGGTCTCGATCCGGTAGCGCACCAGATCGCCTCCGTCCTGGGCCGGGATGCGGGCGGTGAAGACTGAACCGGTGCGGGTCATGTCCATGCGCCGATCCCTGCCGAAACCAACCCGATAGACGAGCTCGGCCTCGTCGACCCCGGTCATGGTGGCCTCGATCGTCACCTCGTCGCTGGAGCCCGGGCTGGTAGGCGTCATCGACACGTCGGCTATGGCGACCTCACGTGCTACCGGGCCAGCGCCGGGCGTCCCCCCGACGATCGATGGACGCCAGGTCTCGGCCGCCGAGTTGTCGCCGGTCGGATCGACCAGTTCGATCGATGAGCCCGCCCCGTCGGCGGCTTCGGGCCAGGGAGCCCGGTCGTCGAAGTCGACCTCATCGACTACCGATCCGTCGCCGTCGACGAGGCGTAGGGTCTCGCCCCCGTTCGACAGCTTCTCCTCGTAGGTGCCGATCGGCGTCACACCATAAGCGGCTGAGGTTGCCCCGCTGTCCGGAGAGAGGATCGCGAATGCGCCTCCCGCCAGCTCGATGTCGGGCAGCTCGCCCTTGACACCAGCGTCCCAACGCAGTCTGGCCAACGACACCGGGGTGGCACCCGGGTTGTGGATCTCGATGAACTCGAGGTTGTCGAGGTCATCGTCTGGCTTCGGGTCTTCGGCCGGGTGGTACATCACCTCGGTGATCACGACCGACGGGAGGGTCTCGGCCAGCGCCGGCTCAGCGCTCGCAATCCCCGTCGTCACCGTTGCTGCGCAAACTGCGGCCGTGAACCCGGCCAGACTGGCTCTCGCTCCCACCGTCTCTCCTCGCCTCGACGTTCGCCTGTATCGTCGGCGGGACGAGTCGAGTCCTGAGTGATCGTGCACGGGTACCCAGCCGTGCCTCAGCGATCACGACCGCGACAAGCGGAGCGGTGCGAACCGAGTGGCGCGCTCGGTCTCGC
>JAOTYQ010000650.1 GCA_029861725.1 Acidimicrobiia bacterium
AGGGCCGCCAGAACGCTGACCTCCGCAAATGGCTACAACGCCAGTCCGTCGAGTGGTTGAAAGGGGTGAAGGTGGTGGCCACGGATCTGGCCGACGCCTACCGCCGGGGCATGACCGGGCTGTTGGACCACGCCCGCAAGGTGGCCGACCCATTTCACGTGGTGCGGGTCGCCCAACGATGCCTGGACACCATCCGCCGGAGGGTCCAGCAAGAACATCTCGGCCATCGAGGCCGCAAGGACGACCCGCTCTACAAGATCCGCAAGATCCTCCTGACCGGTGATGAGCGTCTCACCGATCGAGGCCGTGAACGACTCCTCGAAGGCCTCCGACTCGGTGACCCCCACGACGAGGTCCTCGGTGGGTGGCTGGCCCGCGAGATGGTCCGCGACATCAAGCAGCCCGCTGCCCCTTACCGACTCGGTCAACCTCGCCACCGTGTTGCTGGGACGAGCCATTAGGGCCTGCCTCGACGACGACGTGCCCGAGATCCGAGCCCTCGGCCGGACGGTTCGGAAGTGGTGGACCGAGATCCTGAACCACCACCGCACCGGGGCATCGAACGGGCCAACCGAGGGCATGAACCTGTGCGTCAAGAAGAGCAAACCGCACCCGCAGTTCGCTGGGCTCGTGTCGGCCAAGATCGAACGTGGGTAACCGTCGGCGTGAACGGCCTCTGCCCGCCTCCTCCATTACCGCCGAGCGCGTCTCGGGGCCGATTTGCAGCGTGCGCGGATGAGCGGGCTGGCTTGATGCCGACACCAAAGGAGCCGCCAGCCGCCAGCTCACAGCCTCGGTGGTGTCTTGTGGTCGGGCCCGCACACCATCCCGAGGGTGACCCCAGCCCGGCCTGTTCGACCGAGCCGGGCCATGTGAAATGCACGTTGCAGTATCGCAGCGTGGTGCCTGAGGTGGATGACCACGACCGGCCAATGCCGTACGGGGTGCTCTCAGCTCTGCGAGTTCGCGTCAGCGAACTCGCTAGCTACGGCCGCAAGCCGAACGGCGTGGCGCTTTGGACCGGCAGTCGTCCTCGGTGCGGCCACGTTCGGGTCAGCCAGCCGACGCCTCGGAGTGTCGACGCCACGAGGTGACTTCGGTGATGGCGCCCGTGACGAGTTGGTCTACTTGCTGGTTGTCACCAGTGTGTCGGCTGACGAGGTTGATGCCGACGACGGCCGCTGAGACGAGCGAGGCTCGACTCTCGATCGTGTTGGAGTCGATCGTTCCGGCTTTGGCGGCCCGGCCAAGGGCGGCGCGCAGGCCGTTGTCGAGGAGCTCTCGATACCGTCGGGCGGCATCAGGATCTGACCCCGCTGCCATGTCGTTGATGATGAGGCACCCTGGCGAGACGGCCGCGCTCGTGAGGCCGGAGCGGAGCCGCTCGAGGAACTGCACGACGTCTTGGAGGCCGTCGTCAGTGTCATCGCCGACGCCGTCGGTACCGTCGCTGCCGGTGTAGAGAACGCTGAAGAGGCTCTCGGCTGCCCGATCGAGGTACCGCTCGGTCGCTTTGTGATACAGCCCACGCTTCCCCCCGAAGCTGTTGTAGAGGGTCGACCGGTCGACGCCCGTCGCCGCCTCGAGATCAGCAAGCGTCGTGGCATCGAAGCCCTTGGCGAAGAACGCGCCGATGGCCGCATCGACCACGTGGTCGGCGTCGAACCGGGGTGGGCGGCCTCGCCGAGGAGCAGCACTTGTATTTTCCACCATGGAGTGTATATTAGTCTTCAATATTTGCACCGACTAGTGTGGAAAGCGGAAGGAGTCGATCTTGGACCCACAGATCCAGGCGATTGCAGGCGCGGCTCGAGCGGAACGGTATGAGCCCGATGTTGCGGGAGCTGGCCGAACGATGAGGACCATCTTGCGAGTGGCCGTTCTCACTGCCGCTGCGGTCGTGTTCGTCCACATCCTGGTCGACGACAACCGTCCCAACTGGCTGGCGCTGCTCCCCGGTGTCGTGTTGGTCGCGGCGCTGATCCACCTTGCCGCGAGGTTCCTTTCCCAACGGCAGCTGGCCGATCGTCTGTCAGGTCCGGGTGAGGTGAGACCGGCCGACGGCTTCGTGCCGGACCCGGAGCTCTTTCCCTTCGAATCGAAGTGGTTCGAAAGCAGCGTCGGACGTGTCCACTACATCGACGAGGGACACGGGCGACCGCTGCTGCTGATGCACGGCAACCCGGACTGGTCCTTCCTCTACCGCAGGATGATCCCCCTGTTGCGTGATGACTTCCGTTGCATCGCCATGGACTACCCAGGGTTCGGCCTGAGCGATCATCCCGAGAGCTATGGATACCGCCCCGGCGACCATGGACAGATCGTGACCGAGCTCGTCCGGCACCTCGACCTCCAGGACGCCGTGATCCTCGGCCAGGACTGGGGTGGACCCATCGGCATGGACGTCGCTGCTCGAGACCCCGAGCGCTTCACCGGTCTGGTGTTCGGCAACACCTTCTTCTTCCCCGCCCTTCGGCTCCAGCGCATCTTCGGGACGATCGTGAACAGCGACATCGCTCGTCACCAGGTCATGAAACGCAGCTTGTTCGTGCGAAGGATGCTCCCCGCCTTGGTCCAGGTGCACCTGAGCGACGGCGAGCTCGCCCACTACGACGATGTTGCCCCCACCTACCGGTCGCGCATCGGCCACGCGACCTTCCTCGCCTCCATTGTCGGCGAGGACCGGTGGTTGGCGGAGCTCGAACTGCGGGTCGACGCAACCCTGCTCGACAAGCCGATGCTGCGCATCCTCGGCTACAAGGACAAGCCACTAACCACGAAGGAGTTCGTGGCGAAGTGGGATGAGAAATACCCCGACGCCGTCACCCTCGACCTGCCTGACGCGGGACACTTCTGGCAGGAAGACGAACCCGAACAGGTCTCCGCTGCGATACGGAACACTTTTGCCCGCCAACCGACAGAGAATGAAGAGGTTCAGCCATGACCGACCCCAGCACCGTGACGCTCGTCAAGGGCGCAATCCACAACCCCAGCGAACCCCGCCACTTCATGCGAGTCGTCCCCGCTCCGGGTCGTCAGATCGTGACCGTCGCCGGTCACGTGATCGCGGACTCGGAGCGTGCGGTCGTCGTCAAGGAGGTGAGACTCGACATCTACGACCCGGTCATCTACTTCCCCCGAGCTGATGTCGACGTGGACTCCTTGGCCCGTATCGACAAGACGACCCACTGCCCGCTCAAGGGCGACACCGAGTACTTCGACATCATCGCTGGCGATCAGAGGGTCCCCGAGGCCGCGTGGTCCTACATTGAGATGGTCGCCGGCGACGAGCTCTTCGAGCTGGTGGCGTTCGACTCGACCAAGGTCACGCACACAACGGGCGATTCGTAGGTCCTCCGTCTGCAGCAGGAAGAGTGGACCGAGGTCGTGCCGGGCCCTCTGGTCCTAGCCGTTGTCGTTCTTCCACTCGGAGCGAGGCGGGACTTCGTCGATGGTGTCCCAATGCTCGACGATTTTGCCGTCCGCGACCCGGAACAGGTCATAGAAGGACGTATGAACGCCAGATCGGAGGCCCTCGCTCACCGTCAGAACAAAGTCGCCCTCCGCC
>JAOTYQ010000651.1 GCA_029861725.1 Acidimicrobiia bacterium
ATACGCCATGCGCAGCCCAGGACCGAGCTCGGTCGCCAGGATCTCGGTGTGCTCCAAGCGGACGTCGATCGACTCTGCGATCACCCCGGTGGGATACCACAGGGCGTCGGGTCGGGCCTCCAGGATCGGCCGCCACGCCGCCAGATAGTCGTCGGCCGCCTCCTGGCCGATCCAGCGAATCTGCTCGTTGTGGGCGTGGATGATGGCTGCTCCGGCCTCGAGCGAGGCCAGGGCGTCGTCGTGTACCTCGGCTGCCGTCCTCGGCACGTTCGGGTTGCGGGTCTTGGGGGCTGTGCCGTTGATGGCAGCCTCGATGATCACTGGGTGGTCCATGGCTCGCTCCTCGCTGGTCCCCTCAGGCGGTGTCGTCCAGGCGCTGGTCGATCTGCACCGGGTTGCCGTCGGGGTCCTTGACGATCGCCGTCATCACCTGGCGACCCGGGGCCTCACCGTAGGCCGCCGAGTCGACCACCTCAGGCCCGACTACCGTCCGTCCCCCGGCGTCGACCATGGCCTGGTAGACCGCCGGCACATCGTCGACCCAGAATGAGAAGTGATGGGTGCCGAGCTGGAGGATTCGCGGCGGCGAGCCAAACGGTCCGGAGGTGAGCTGCTGGTCGAGCACGACGAAGGGCTCGTGTGGGCCCGAGCCCCCGAGCCCGAGGTAGACGGCCCGCCGTCGCTCCCCGAACACGTCCTCCTCGGTGTCGCGCATCACCTCCAGCCCGATGGCGTTCCCGTAGAAGGCCAGCGACTGGTCCATGTCGGACACGCCGATCGCGACGTGTGAGATCCCCTTCACGGTCATGGGCCCAGTCTGCCCCGAAGCTGCCGTCGGCTTCGAGCCCGGGTCCGCGCACTGGTGTGGTGAAGCCGCTCATGCCGGGACATCCAGATCTCACAGGGCAAAAACCTGCGCTACCACATGCCGCCCTTCGAGGATCAGTCCCTCGAGAGCCTGAAGCAGTTCGCCGGTGGCTTCGCCCAGGCCTTTCCGGATTTCTCGATCACGCTCGATGACACAATCGTGGATGGTGATCGGGTCGTTTACCTCTGGCACTGCGAGGCGACTCTTTCCGGCGAGTCGCCAATAATCCCGGTCCCGCCGACCGGCAAGCAAACCAGCGCATCGGGCACGGTCATTGGTCACGTCGCCGGCGACAGATTCGATGAGGTCTGGCACCACGGCGACTGGCTCAGCTGGCTTCAGCAGGCTGGTGTCATAGAGGGACTTGGCTGACCCAACGAGAACCTCTGGCCGCCGATCGTCCCCAGCGCGGTTCTGATCGAGTGTTTCCAGGGCGATCCTGGCGAAGGATGCGGCAACGGGTTGCCGCCACGGGCTTCACTGGCTCCGCATGTCGATGCGTACACTGGCGCCATGTCGGAGTTCCTGCGCGTCACACGCGACGACTCGATTGCCTACGACGGCGACGTGGCGATCATCACGCTCACCAATCCGGAGCGTCGCAACACCCTTGCCGGTCCGGTTATGGAGGCTGTGGTCGGTGCGCTGGAGGAGATCGGCGACAGTGAAGCTCTCGGCGTGATCATCGCAGCGGAGGGTCCGGCATTCTCCGCAGGCCACGACTTCACCGACATGGCCGGGGCGGCTCTCGCCGACTCCCAGGAGCTGTTCGCGATCTGCGAGCGGATGATGACGCTCATCCAACTGATCCCCCAGGTGGTCATCGCCCAGGTCCAGGGCATCGCGACGGCGGCCGGCTGCCAGCTCGTGGCCTCCTGTGACCTCGCCGTCGCGAGCGACGGGGCCCGGTTCCAGACCCCCGGGGGCAAGGGTGGCCTGTTCTGTCACACCCCGCTCGTAGCGGTGGCCAGGGCTATTGGTCGCAAGAAGGCCCTCGAGATGGCCCTGACCGGTGACCCGATCGACGCGGAGACCGCCTGCACGTGGGGGCTCGTGAACCGGGTGGTGCCCGAACAGGATCTCGAGTCGGCCACCCGCGACCTGATGAAGCGGGCGACACGAGGCAGCGCGTACTCGAAGGCCCAGGGTAAGCGGACCTTCTACGCCCAGATCGAGATGAACCAAGGCGAGGCCTACTCCTACGCTGGGGCGGTGATGGCCGCTGGCGTGACGAGCGCCGACGGCCAGGAGGGCATCGCGAGCTTCATGGAGAAGCGCCGGCCGCAGTGGACCAACCGCTGACGATGAGCGAGCAACGCCTTTTCGGGCCGCACGGAATCCGGATCAACGCCGTCGCTCCTGGCATCATCCGAACCCAGCTGTGGGAACGGATGGAACCCGACCACGGCCGGTACAAGGACATGGTGGCGGCCAGAATCCCGCTTCGCGCCGATCAGACCCCGGAGGAGATCGCCGATGCCGTCGCGTTCCTCTGTTCGGTCCGACGCCCACGAGTCGGGAGCGTAGGCCCTGGTTCGCACAAGACCCGCTCCGGACCGGACGCTAGCCTCAGCGTATGGTCGAGCTAGACCCGAGAGGTCTGGAGATCCTCAGCCGCGAGGAGTGCTTGCGGTTGCTCGAGCCCGGCGGTGTTGGGCGTCTGGCGTGGGTCGTGCGGAATCACCCAGTCATCCGTCCCGTCAACTTCGCCCTCGACGACCATCGACTCGTCATCCGCACCGGCGCGGGGAGTATCTACATCGCGGCAACGAGCAGCCTGCCGGCTACGTTCGAGATCGACAAGACCCGCAACGTGGATCACACGGCCTGGAGCGTCGTTGTGAACGGCACCATTCGGGTGGCAGACGACAACGTGGCCCGGCAGCTACCGCTTCGTTCGTGGGCGCCAGTGCGATCGGACCACTTCGTAGAGATCTCCATTGCCGACGTGAGCGGACGCAGGATAGGACCAGACAGGTGAACGGGCAGCATTCCACCGACGCCGACGTAGATGCATGGGGCCGCTCGCACCGAGTCCGTCAGGCGGCGGGTCGTCTACTCGACCCGTTGTACCGACACTGGTTCCGGGTCGAGTGGGAAGGACTGGACAACATCCCGACCGAAGGGCCGGCGCTACTGGTCGCGAACCACGCCGGTGTCGTACCCGTTGACGGGCCGCTCATCATGCACGGGATCGAAAGGGAGACTTGCCGACCGATCTATACGCTTCATCACGACGCTCTTCGGGCCACACCGATGATCGGATTGCTGCTCGCCCGAAACGGGGGCGTTGTCGCGAGCCCCGAGAACGCGATGCGACTGTTGAGCAAGGACCGCGCCGTGGTCCTCGTCTTCCCGGAGGGTAGTAAGGGAACAACCAAGCCGCTGTCCCAGCGGAATCGGCTCCAGCGCTTCGGCCGCGGCGGCTTCGTGCAGACCGCACTTCAAGCCGGGGCTCCGATCATTCCTCTCGCGGTGATGGGTGCCGAGGAAACCATGCCGGCCGTGACCACGGTGACTGGTGCCGACGGGCAGCGCCAACCAATCACACTCAACGGTCTGCTCTTCGGGCCGGCCTTCGCCTATCTACCGTTTCCGTCGAAGATCCGTATCCACGTGCTGCCCGCAATCGAACTCGACCAGCCTTCCGGTCTCGACTCGTACCCGGCCAACGTCATCGCCGACATAG
>JAOTYQ010000106.1 GCA_029861725.1 Acidimicrobiia bacterium
CACGCTCAGCTCGATCGCCGCCGAGGTCGGCTTCGCCACACCGTCCGATTTCTCCCGGGTGTTCAAAGCCAGCTTCGGGCAGACGCCCAGCTCGTGGGACCGGCGGTCCCGACTGGACGGCCAGCCCGATCTCGGACCGCCCGACCAAGGAGTCACCGGGCATCCGGACCTGACGGCCCGCGTCGTCGAGCGACCGGCCTGCCACGTGGCGTACGTGAGGATCAAGGAACCGTGGCAGGACGACCACCTCGCGGCCGGCTACGCCCGGCTGATCAGCTGGCTGTCGGAGCGCTCGATCCCGTGGCGAACCGGCCAGCTCGTCGGCGTGAGCTGGGAGAGCGGGAAGGCGACACCGCTCGATCGCCTCGTCTACGACCTCGGGATCACGGTCGACCCCGAGATCCCGGCCGGCGACGAGGTGGCCATCCAGCACTTCCCGGCCGCTCGGGCCGTCGAGGTCCACTGCCGGAGCCTTGCCGACACGGCTCGAGCCTGGGACCTCCTCTACTGCTCCTGGCTCCCCGGCTCGGGCTACGAACCGGCCGACCTGCCGGCGATGAAGCGATTCCGGACCACCCCGGATCTCTTCGACGCAGCGGCCTGGGACGTCGACTGTTCGATCGCCCTCCGTCGTCGACGCCCCTGACCAACCGCTGAGGTCAGAGGCGCCGACCAATTCCGCAAGGATTCAACAGTGGCGGGGGCCGTGGCGGTGCTATCTGTTCGGTCATGAGCAACAACCGACTCGTCCGCGACTACCTGGCCGTCGCCACACCGGGCCAGCTCGACCTCGACGCGATCCGATCGTTCCTGGCCGACGACGTGCAGATCGAAGACCCACTGATGTCGATCAGTGGCGCCGACGGTTTCATCGAAGCCCTCCGCAGCACCGGCACCGAGAGCGGAGGCGGGATGCGCTCGACGGTCCAGGACGTGGTCGGTGACGGCGATGTCGTGGCGGCTCGGGTGCTGTTCGAGATGGGCCCGATGACCGTGCAGTTCTCGCAGTGGTTCTGGATCACCGACGGCAAGATCGCCCGCGTACAGGTGATCTACGACCCCCGGGCATTCCTGGAACGGGCCGGCTGAAGCCGGCCCGGAGACCAGTCCGAACCGCTTGCTGGCCCCTAGTCGAACAGCTCGGGGTCCGACTCGCCAATCTCGTCCCACACGGTCTGGAACGACAACCAGCCGAACTCGGGAGAGCCGAGCCCGACGGCCAGGCCCCGAGCCAGCTCCGGCGGCCACCGCTCCGGTTCTCCCGCAGCCTGGGCCAGGAGCTGTACCTGGCACGCCCGGTCCATTGTCAGGAACCACCACGCCGCCTCGTCGATCGTGGTGCCGGTGGTGAAGATCCCGTGGCCGATCTGCAGCGCCACCTTCTTGTCGCCGAAAGCGGCAGCGAAGCGATCGGCCTGGGCCGCGTCCATCGCCACCCGGGGTTCGGTGATGATCGCCTGCTGCTCGAAGAAGACGCTGGTGTCCTGCGTGATCGGCTCGACTGGGCGGCCGAACGCCGACCACGCCGATCCGTGCGTTGAGTGGGCGTGGCACACGGCCACCACGTCGGGCCGAGCTCGGTGAACCGCGGCGTGGAGTAGCACCCCCACGGGGTTGACCGGACGGTCGCCGTGGCGGAGACGGCCGTCGTGGTCGATCTGTACCAGGTCGGAGACCCGCATCCGGCGGAACGACACCCCCATCGGGTTGGCCCAGAGGAGGTCGTGGTGCTCGGGATCCCGCACGGTCACGTGACCGAGCAGGCCCTCCGAGAACCCGGCGTGACCGAACACCCGGCACACGCCGGCCAGCCGCTGGAGGCGGTGGATTCGCTCCTCGTCGACGGTGTCGAAGACCGGGGCGGTGCGGGTGATGAAACTCGACACGGGGCGTTGGGTCTCGGACACGGTGCCCCGCTCAGCTCGGCGCGCTGGCGAGGGACACCGGGCTCTGGTCGGAGCGGAAGATGACCTCGTCGAGCGGTTCGCCGCCCTCGAACCGAGCGACCAGTTCGTCGGGGTCGAACGGCTCACCGATCGGGTTGGCGTCGAACTCCGGGCCGGCCATGAACTCGTTGGCCGCCTCGGGCTCCAGCACGTCGATCTGGAACTCCATCAGGTTCCCGTCGGGGTCGGCGTAGTACATCGACAGGGTCAGACCGTGCTTGATCGGCCGGACCGGGACGATGCCGTCGGCCTTCAGCCGCTTGTACAGGTCGACGAGCTCCGCCAGGTCGTTCCATGTGTACGCCACGTGGTTCACACCAACGCCACGTCCCAGGCGGGGCTCGGGTGCGTCGTCGGGCATCGGCCCCAGGTTGGCGAAGGCGAAGCGGTGATGCTCGTCGTCGTAGGTGAGGAACGCGAGCCGGTCATCGCGGTGCTGGATGCGGGCCTCGAACACCTTCTGATACCACTCGATCATCTCGTCGTAGCGGTGGGTGTTGTACACGACGTGGGCGAACTTGCTTGGAACGGCCATGGAGCAACTGTAGGCACCGGCCTTCGATGCCGGAAAGGCCGGTGCCTGGGCACCGGCCGGTCGGGCGAGTGATGGGTTGCGACGACGCTGGTCACGCATCGCCGAGTGGCGGGCATCGGGATCGATGGCCGACGACCCTGTATCGGTAGGCTGGCGGGCCATGATCGATCAACCGATCTTCCTCGTCGGCGCTGAGCGGTCGGGTACGACACTGCTGCGCTTGATGCTCGACTCGCATCCCGAGATCGCCTTCGCCGAGGAGTTCGAGTACGCAGTCGAGCTCATGGGCGACGATGGCAGCTATCCCGACATGGCCGCCTTCGAGCGGTTTCTCGAGACCAACCGGATGTTCTCGACCAGCGGCTTCGAGTTCGACGCGTCGAAGCCCTACCCCGAGCTGATCGACGGGTTCCTCCGGAGTCGGCAGGAGGCCAAGGCGGCCCCCTACGTCGGGGCCACGATCCACTTCGGCTTCGCCAAGGCACTCAAGATCTGGCCCAAGGCCAAGCTCATCCACATCATCCGCGATCCGCGCGACGTCAGCCCGTCGTGCATGGCCATGGGGTGGGCCGGCAACGTCTGGCACGGTCTCGACAAGTGGATCGAGGCCGAAGATGAGTGGGCCGCAGTCGATAACGGGCTGCCCGAGGAGCAGAAGCTGACCGTGCGGTACGTCGATCTGGTCGACGACCACACCTCGACCCTGGCGTCGATCTGTCGGTTCATCGGCGTTGACTACACCAGCGACATGCTGAGCTACAGCACGGAGACCGACTATCAGGAGCCGCGGCCGGGGGTGGCCCGCCGCTGGCGCGGCAACCTAGGCGACCACGACGTCCAGTTGATCGAGGCCCGGGTCGGACATCGCATCGAGGAGCTGGGATTCGAGCCGTCGGGGTTGAAGCCGATCACGGTCGGCCCCTTCCGTGTCAGCTGGCTCCGGTGGAACGACCGCTGGGGCAAGGTCAAGCTACGGATGCAGCGCTTCGGCCTGCGCTTGACCTTGGCCGACCTCGCGGCCAGGGTCCTGCGCAATGACGACTGGCAGCGGTCTCTGCGGCTGCGGTTCAACGAGATCGAGCTGATCCACCGCAAGAAGAGTTGGGCCGACGAGTCGCCACTGCGAACCTCGAGGTAGACGCAGGTTCGCTCGACTGCTGGAACCCGTTCAAGCGGTCACCCAGAGGAAGGCGAAGTCCTCACCTCGGGCCTCGACCGCGACCTGCACTGCCTGACCGAGGTTGACCTCACCGGGAGCGACATCCCGCAGGGCCCCCACCACCCGTGGCCCCTCGGCGAGCTCGACGACGGCGGTGACGTAGGGCAGCTCGTCGACCCAGCCCGGATCGATCGTGAAGTGGTTGATCGCCATCGAGTAGATCTCGCCCTTCCCCGACACCGGGGCGAACTCGTAGGCGCTCGAGTGACAGTTCGGGCAGTACCACCGGGGTGGGTGCCGGAAGTGGCCGCACCCGGTGCAGCGCTGCAGGCTCACCAGGCCATTGGCCAGACAGGCGTGATGGAACTCGAGGTTCAGGCCCTCCGGCCTCGGCACGTACTTCTTCGCCGAATGCTGCTCGTTCGGTGCCGCCATCGCTCAACCCCTCCCCAAAACCGCGATACTGCCATCGCCGAGATCGCCGTAGCCGGTGACCACGCCGAGCTCGGCGTCGGCCACCTGGGCCTCACCCGCCTCGTGGCGGAGCTGGCGGGTGGCCTCCACCACGTGGTTGAGACCCCAGCAGTGGCCCTGCGACAGCAGCCCGCCGTGGGTGTTCATCGGGTACCGACCCGAGAGCGAGATGTTGCCATCAGCTACGAAGTCGCCCGCCTCGCCCTTGTCGCACATGCCGATCGCCTCGAGCTCCATGAGCACCACATAGGTGAAGCAGTCGTAGATCTGGAGGAAGTCCATGTCGGCGGGCTCGACGCCGGCCATGGCGAACGCCCGGGGGGCGGCAGAGTCGAGACCCAGCTTCAGCATGTCGGGGCGGTTGGTGATCTCATCGGCTGGGTACGGGTGGCCTTCGGCGCCGCCGAGCCACAGCACCGGGGCGTGGGGCAGATCCTTGGCCCGCTCGGCCGAGGTGAGCACGACGGCGGCCGCACAATCGGTCTCGAGGCAGCAGTCGAGCTTCCGCATCGGCTCGGTGATGTAGGGCGAGGCCAGGTAGTCGTCCATCGTCATCGGCCGGCCGCCCATCAGCGCCTTGTCGTTGAGGTGGGCATGCTCCCGGCAGGTGAGCGCCACCTGCGCCGCATCCTCGGGGGTGATGCCGTAGAGGTCGACGTAGCGCTGGATGTACATCGCGTACCACTGCACCGCCGAGCGGACACCGTAGGGGGCATAGAAGTTGCGGCTCACGTCGATGAACGGGCCTGGGTCCAGCCGCCGCTTGGATGGCCGGGCGTCGGGCCGAGGCCGCATCGCCGAATAGCCGTTCCAGCCAACCGTGATGATCACGTTGGTGGCGATGCCGGCGGCGATCGCCATCGTCGCCGACTGCAGGGCGGCGGTTGGGCTGGCACCACCCATGTGCACCGTCACGGCGTAGCGGATGTCGGGGGCGCCGAGATTGGCCGCGATCTCCTCGGTGGAGATGAAGCCCGGAGGCGGGATGATCCCGTCGATCTCGCTCGGGTCGAGGCCGGCATCGGCGATCGCCCGCATGCATGCGTCGAGCACCAGCTCCGGAACGCTCTGCTCGGCTCCCCGCAGGTAGTCGGTCTCGGCAACGCCGACGATGGCTGCGGCCCCGGAGATGGTCATCGCTCACCTCCCTCTTTGGCGGCACCCACCGTCGTGATGAAGGTCTCCAGGGCGGCGATGTGCTCGGCCGGACTGGTCAGGTTGGGAGCCGGGGTGCCCGACCACTCCGAGGTCGTGCTCATCGTGTTGACGCCGAGGTGGCTGATGGCGGCGTCCCGGGCCTCGGTGGAGAGCGACACCCACTTGTCCTCGCCGAGACCGTAGGGAATCGTCAGCTCGACCGGGAACGTCGCCGGGTCACGGCCCTCGGCCGAGAGCGCCGCCCGGAGCTGCTCGACCTGCTCGATCGTCTTGCGGCCGGCGCTGGCGAAGGTGAACCCGTCGCCGATGCGGGCCGCTCGCCGCATGGCAACGGTGGAGAATCCGCCGAACCAGATCGGGATCGAGCGGGCGGGACGGGGCTTGATCCCGGCCCGGTCGATCCGGTGATGGTCGCTGGCGTGGTCGACCACGTCGTTGGTCCACAGCGCCCGGAGCAGCTCGATCTGGTCGTCGAAGATCTTGCCTCGGCTGACCCAGTCGACGCCGAGAGACTCGTACTCCACGTGGTTCCAACCGGTGCCGACCCCGAGCCGTAACCGGCCACCGGACAGCACGTCGACCTCGGCCGCCTGCTTGGCCACCAGCGCGGTCTGGCGTTGAGGCAGGATGATGACCGCCGTTTCCAGCTCGATGGTCGACGTGACACCGGCGAGGAAGCCGAACGTCACGAACGGCTCGTGGAAGGCGTCGTGCTCGGTGTAGGGACCCCAGAGCTTCGGGTCGCGCCCGGCGTGCTCGGCCCCGAGCACGTGGTCGTAGGCGACGATGTGGGCATAACCGAGCGACTCGGCGGCCTGGGCCCAGTCGCGAACGGCGCCCGGGTCGTCGCCGATCTCGCAGGTCGGGAGGACAGCTCCGAACTTCATCCCGTCACCCTTGCACAAGGGGACCGCCGCCGTCCTGCCCGCGCCGGCGGCTCGTCCGATCGACGCCGGCGCGACTAGCGTCGCGTCCAGCACCGCAAGGGGGACGATCATGCACGTTGGCTACACCGCCGCTTTCCAGAACCCGTTCGACGCGCTCAGCGACACCGAGGTCTACCGGCAGGAGATGCGGTTGTGCGATCTCGCGGTCGAGCTCGGGTTCGAGTCGCTGTGGACCGTCGAGCACCACTTCGACGACTACACGATGTGCCCCAACCCGGTGCAGTGGCTGAGCTACCACGCCGGTCGTCATCCGAGCACGCTGCTCGGCTCGGGCGTGGTCGTGCTGCCGTGGCACGACCCGCTCCGCGTCGCTGAGGACATTGCGCTGCTCGACCAGATGTCGGGGGGCCGTATGATCCTGGGAATCGGCCGGGGCCTGGCTCGGATCGAGTACGAGGGATTCCGGGTCGACATGAACACCAGCCGCGAGCGGTTCGTGGAGTACGCCCGTCTGATCCTCGATGCGCTCGAGACCGGCTACATGGAGTACGACAACGAGTTCGGGACCCAGCCCCGCCGCGAGATCCGGCCCCGCCCGCAGCACTCGTTCCGAGGGCGGACCTATGCCGCTGCGGTGTCACCCGAGTCGATGCCGCTGATGGCCAAGCTGGGGATCGGGGTGCTGGTCATCCCCCAGAAGCCGTGGGACGTGGTCCAGAAGGATCTCGCCGCCTACACCGAGGTCTACACCGCCGAGCTGGGCGAGGAGCCGCCGCCTCCGTTCTCTGGCGGTTCGGTGTTCTGCGACGAGAGCGCCGACAAGGCCGAGACCATGGCCCGCACCTACATCGGCGCCAACTACGAATCGGTCATGCGGCACTACGAGTTCGCGTCGGCCCCCCACGAGGGGGTCAAGGGCTATGAGTTCTACACGGGCATCACGAAGTACATCGACCGGCACGGCACCCAGGGGGCGGTCGACTCGTTCGTCGATCTGATGCCGTGGGGAACACCGGAGCAAGTGATCGAGAAGTTCCTCCACATCAGGGAGATGATCGGTACCAACGCGGTCATGCCGGGGTTCAGCTACGGCGGCATGCCCTATGACCAGGCAGAGAAGAGCCTCCGCCTCTTCGCCGACAAGGTCCTCCCGGAGCTGAAGAGCTTGGAGGTCGAGCCGCTGAGCATCCCAGGGGCGATGGCATCGGCGTAGCGAGGCGGACGCGGAGACTCCCGGCGTCCAGCCCGGCCGGTGGATGCGGCGCCCCGGGGGTCCCTGGGCCGTCGGACTCGGTGGGAGTCGAACCCTTGGCCGGCGGTGGCTGTCTACCATGGCCCGGTGACGATTCCCGCCGTCGATGTTGGGGCCGTGTCGGTCCTGGTAGTGGAGGACGCGCCCGAGTTCCAGAAGCTGCTGGAGGCGGTGCTCGTGCGGGAGGGCTACGAGACGCTGGTCGCGGCCGACGGTGAGTCGGCGCTCGAGATGGTCGAGCGACACGACCCCACCGTGATCGTTCTCGACCTCGGGCTCCCGGGGATCGACGGCATCGAAGTCTGCCGCCGAGTCCGGATGATCAGCTCGGCCTACGTCGTGATGCTCACGGCCCGGGACGACGAAGTCGACCGTCTCGTGGGGCTGGCCGTCGGCGCCGACGATTACATGACGAAGCCGTTCTCGGGCCGGGAGCTGGTCGCCCGGATCCAGGCCATGCTCCGCCGACCCCGGACGACGGCGGTCGCGTCGACCGACGACCACCAGCGAGTCATCGGCGACCTGCGGGTGGATCTGCTCGCCCGCGAAGTCCGCGTCGGTGACCAGGAGATCGCGCTGACCAAGCTCGAGTTCGAGCTGCTGGCCGCATTGACCGGGCGGCCCGACATGGTCTTCACCCGTCAGATGCTCCTCGAGCAAGTGTGGGACACGAACTGGGTTGGTGACGATCACGTCGTCGACGTCCACATCGCCAACCTCCGGCGGAAGATCGACCTCGACGGACGGTCCCACATCAAGACGGTCCGCGGCGTCGGCTACCGCCTAGCGGTCGAACACTGAGCGGGTCGACCCGGCCCCGAGGGCGGGGACGGCGAACCAGACCCTCGAGCCACCGATCTCGCTGTCGTCGATCCCGGAGCGACCACCAAGGGCCGAGGCGATCCGACGAACGAGGGCCAGCCCGATGCCCGCCCCGGTCCCGGAACGGGTGGCCGGCGACTCGCCGGTCTCCAGGATCTCGGATGCGCTCACTGCGGCGGCGGCCCGCATGCCCGGCCCGGTGTCATCGACCGAGAAGGTCACGAAGCCACCGTCGGCGACGGCCGTGATGCGCACGGCTCCCGAACTGGCATGGCTCACGACGTTGTCCAGGAGCTCGTCAAGCGCCCGGCCGAGCTCCTCGCTCCCCGCTACGACGCAGTCGATCGGTGTCGCCACCTCGACGACCAGGAGCTGGCCGGCAGCGGCGCAGGACTGACGCCAACGGTCGGCGGCCTGGTCGACGACCGCTTCGACGGAGACGGTCTCGGCGACCCTCGACAGGTCGGCGGTATCGAACTCGATGAACAGCAGAATCCGGTCGAAGAGCCGCTCGAGACGCTCGGTCGACTCACGAGCCGAGGTCAGCCATTCGCGAGCTCGCCGGTCGGTAACGACCCGGTCCAACAGCTCCAGCATGCCGGCGATCCCGTTGATGGGCGTGCGGAGCTCGTGCCCGACATGGGCCAGGAACTCGCCCTTGGCCTCGTTGGCCGCCTCGGCCAGTGCCATGGCCGCCTCCAGCTCTCTGGTCCGCTCGGCGATGCGTGCATCGAGTGACCGATTCGCCTGGTACAGGTCGCGCAGACCTTGTTCGGCGATCGCCTCGGCCTCCAATCGGGCTCGACGCTCGCGGTCGTACCGCCGTCGCAGCCGGGCGACGTCGGTCGTGTCGGCTGCGGGATCGGTCACGGAGCTCCGCGACCGACTCGGATCGAAAACGTCGCCTCGTCGTCCGGTCTCCCGCAGTCGGGCACGGCCTCGACGTCGACGACTTCGCCGAAGAGATCACCACATCCGACCATCAGGCCTTCGGCGAGGGCGTCGAGTCGGCGGGTGGAGCGATAGACGACGAGCAGCTCGTCGCCCCGCTCGGTGAACTCGAAGACCGGTGGTCTCGCTTCGGGATACAGGGCCCGGACCTGGGGATGGATGAAGTCGTTCACCGACAGCAGGAACGACTTGGCGTCCCCGGTCTGCTTCATCGACTCCGGTAGCCGGTCGACCAGCTTCGGCAGAGCGAGGCGGCCGACCGTCCGCCACAACTCCTCGACGGTGATCCCAGTGGCCGTGGCCGCGGCGTCGACGATGGCGAGCAGCTCGTCGTCGTCGTAGTTGCCGAGCGCCGTGTAGGCCCCGTCCAGACCGGCCGCCACCAGCACATCATCCCAGGCATCGCCACCGTGGAGCTCGGTGACCACCTCTTCCACGACGTTGAAGACCACGCCCTTCATGGGCTCTCCAACCGCTCGATCACCGCAGTGAGCTCGGCGGTCAGCTCTGCGGCACGTCGTTCGGCTCGATCGACGAGCTGATCCAAATCGCCGGAACCCTCCCGACACCTCAGCTCGATCCTGGCGGCGACCTGGTGCAGGTCCGTCGCCCCCAGCATGGCCGTCGTCGACTTGAGCGTGTGAGCCGCTCGCCTAACCCGCTCTATGTCACCCGCCGCCGCCCCGCTCACGATGGCGTCCATCCTGGCCGGGAGCTCGTCGAGGAAGGTGCGTACCAGGATGGCGACGATCGACCGGTCGCCGAGATCGTCGACCAGCGCTTCGATGGCATCGACGTCGAACGGAGCGGACGTCGTGCTGCTCCGTTCAGGATCGACCGATCCGGCCGAATCGGCCGGTTGCCATTGCCGCAGGACGCGGCGGAGGTCTTCCAGACCCACGGGCTTCGCCAGGAAGTCGTCCATCCCGGCGTCCAGGCACCGTTGGCGGTCGCCCGACATCGCTCTGGCGGTGACGGCGACGACCGGGACACGATCACGACCCGTCTCGGCTTCGAACCGGCGGAGACGCCGGGTCGTCTCGAGTCCGTCCATGTCGGGGAGGTGCCAGTCCATCAGCACCAGCGAGTGCTCGTCGGCCGCCAGCGCCTCCAGTGCCTGCGCCCCGTCGGCGGCCAAGGCGTAGCGGTAGCCGAGATGCTCGAGTTGGCTGGCGACCAGCAACCGGTTGACGGGACTGTCCTCGACGACGAGCACGGCCGGTACCGCGGTCTCGACCGTGGCTGGCTCGGCGACACCGGTGGGGACGGTGTCGCCGACGGTGGCCGCCGGGAGCCGCAGGCTGACCGTGAACGTCGACCCTCGCCCCGGTGTCGACGTGACCGTGAGCGCGCCGTCCATGGCCGTCATCAGCTCGCGGCAGATGGTCAGCCCGAGTCCGGTGCCGCCCTGGTCGTCGTGGGCTTGGGCGAAGGGGTCGAAGATGCGATCGATATCGGTCGGGTCGATGCCGGGACCGCTGTCGTGGACATTGATCACGACCTCGTCGGCGTCGCCCGGACGGGCTTCGACCCGGACCGAGCCCCGGCTCGTGAACTTCACCGCGTTGTCGACGAGGTTGACCAGCACCTGCCGGAGCCGGTACGGGTCGCCCCACACGTCTCGATCGACGGCGTCGTCGATGCTGACGTCGAGCTCGAGTGACCGTTGCCCGGCCCGGCGCCGGAGCGGTTCGACCGAGGCACGGACGCAGGCGGCGAGCGAGAACGCCGTCCGGTTGATGTCGATCGAGCCAGCCTCGACCCGGGACAGGTCGAGGAGATCGTCGACGAGGGCTCGCAACGCCTCCGCCTCGCGGCCGATGGCCTCGGCGAAACCTTGGTTCTGAGGGTCGAGGCCGGCGACCGAGAGCAGTTCGGCCAAGCCGCCGATCGCGTGCAGCGGGGTTCGCAAGTCATGACTCACCCGGGCCACGAACTCCGACTTCGTTTCCGAGGCGGCCGCCAGCTGGGCCAGCGTCTCCATCTGCGGGGTCACGTCTTCGATGATCCCCAGCAGCAGCTCGTTCCGTCCTTCGCCGTCGGCGACCGCCGTGGCGGTCAGCCGACCCCAGAACACGGTGCCGTCGGCCCGGAGGTAGCGCTTGTCGACAACGACTCGTTCACGCTCGCCCACCGCCAGGGCATGGAGGTACGCCGATGTCCGCTCGATCTCGTCGGGGTGGGTGATCTCCTCGACCCGCACCAGCCCCTGGTCGTTGCCGAACAGGTCCTGGAAGGCGGGGTTGGCCGCCAGCTGGCGGCCCTCCAGATCGAGGACTGAGTAGGCCACTGGTGCGTGCACGAACGCGTCGGACTCGGCCAGGCAACGGGCCCGGTGGGCAGCCATCAGCCGACGGTCTCGACGACGAGTCCCCGCTCCCACAGCGATCTCGTGTTTCGGGATCGGCAGTGCACGGAGGCGGTGGCGATGAGAAGGATCGCCATCGCCAGGACCTGGGCGATGACGAGGGCTCGGGGGTCGTGACCGGCGGACAGGAGGAGCACGGTCTGTAGGATGCCACCTCCGAGGATGGCAAGTGAGGTATCCATCCGGTCGGCGGCGACGTCCAGCGTGGCGATGAGATTGGCCACGGCGAACATCCCGGTCGCGGCGGCATACGGTGCGAAGAGTGCGGCGTCGTCAACCAGCGCAGCGCCGAACAGCTTCGGTGCGAGGCGGTCCCCGATCAGGAGGAGCATCCCGACCGCGAGCGCCGACAGGACGCTGACGATGATCACCCCCAGACGAAGGACCCTGCGGCCGGTGGCGGCGCCGGCGGCGAACGGGAACGCAGCGTTGGCGACGGCCCACGAGGCGAAGAACACCGCCCGCCCGATCAGTGCGATGGCGGCATAGGAACCAGCGGTCTCGGGATCGAGGAGCTGCTTGGCCAGCACGACGTCACCGTTGTTGATCACGATCTGACCGACCAGCAGCACGGCGGTGGCCCGGGACGTGGCGGCCGATGACCGCCGGGGGGAACGGCGGGGCGACCGAGCTCCCGAGCGGCGACGGGCAGGGCGAGTCACGGCCCAGGAGCCGACGAACGACAGCGACAGGGCCGCGGTGGCCCCGACGACACCGAGGCCCGCCGCGACCAGGAGGAGACCGCCGACAAGACGAACCGCAGCCTCCATGGCGAAGCTCGCACCGAGCCGGGTGAACTCGAAGCGGCCTTGGAGCACGCCGCGATCCACCGATTGCACCAGGTAGAGGGGGAGGCCGGCGGCGAGCACCACGAACGGCCATGCCGAACCGGTGTGGAAGGCGACCTGCAACCCGGGAGCGGCTGCCGCCATCGCCGCGGCGAGGAGGAGACCACCCAGACCCGCTCGCCGAGCGAGGTGGCGTCGGATCCCGTCGGCATCGGCGGCGGCTGCCCCGCTGATCTCCCGTGCGGTCAGGAGCTGCAGGGCCACACCGACGGCGGTCAGTCCGAGCAGGAGCGTGACCATCAGCGAGGCGTCGCCGAACTCGGCCGGTTCGAGCAGTCGAGCCAGACCGAGATTCAAGCCATAGTTGGCCGCACTGGCGGCGAGCATCGCCACCGACAACACGCCCGTCGCCGAAGCGAACCGGCGCTCGACACTCCCCTCGCCGTGCCGAATGGCGGTCATCGGTGCCTCGGTCCTTCGATGATCCGCGTCGGGAACCAAGCCGGCAGCGCCAGCTCCCGCCGGGCCCGGGCCGAACGCGGCGGCTCGATGCGGAGCTCGCCGCCCTGACGCTTGGCCCGACGGGCAGCCTGGATCAACGCCGACACCGCGGCGACATGGATCGCGCTGACCTCGGCCAGATCGACCTCGACGACCGGCCGCAGCACGGCAGTGGCCCGGGCCAACCGCTCCCGGAGATCGAGGGCGGCAACGGGATCGAGCTCACCGGTGACAACGATCGCTTCCATTAGGCCACCACCGACATCACGTCGTCGCCACGTCGAGCGCGATCGACGAGCCCGTCCCTGGCCGTACTGGTGAGCTCGATGGCCAGCCGTAG
>JAOTYQ010000652.1 GCA_029861725.1 Acidimicrobiia bacterium
GCGGTTATCGACAGGCCCGCGACATCATGCGGCTCAACGGCCTCCTGGTCGAACTGACGGGTCGAGCCGACGACTTCGGCGAGTGGCCCTACTTCTTCTCGTTCTTCGGGTTGCCGTCGGCCGACGAGCCGTGGGCATGGCAGATCGACGGCCACCACCTCAACCTCAACTGCTTCGTCGCCGGGGACCGGATGGTGCTGACACCGAGTTTCATGGGCTCGGAGCCCTGCCGGGTGGCCGAGGGGACTCTAGCCGGGACCCAGGTCATGGTCGACGAGGAGCGGGTCGGGCTCGAGCTGATCCGGGCCCTCGACGACGGTCAGCTGACCACCGCCGTGCTGCGGCAGTCGATCCACCCAGACGACCTGCCGCTCGACCTCCAGCACCCGATCGACGGTCGCATGGTGGCCGGCGCCTTCAAGGACGACGCAGTCATCGGCTACGAGGGCATCCGGGGCGACGGACTGAGCGAGCCCCAGCGGGCGCTGCTCGAGCGGGTCGTGGCTGCCTACGTCGGCTGGAGCCGCGACGACCAGGCCCGGATCAAGATGTCGGAGGCCTCGGCCCTGCTCGACGAGACCCACTTTGCCTGGATGGGGGGTCGGGGTGACGATGATCCTTTCTACTACCGGGTCCACAGCCCGCTGCTCCTGATCGAGTTCGACCACCACCCCGGGATCGTGTGGGACAACACCATGCCGAGCCGGAACCACATCCACTCCGTGATGCGAACCCCGAACGGCGGCGACTATGGGACCGACGTCCTGGCTGAGCACTACGAGCGTTACGACCACTCCACGGGTCGACATCGGCCCCACGCCGGCCACCGCCATGACTGATCTCCGGCCACGAGCGTCAGGGTCGATCGATCCCGTCCCGAACACGGTCTGGTGCAGTATCAGGGCTGGGGTGATTTCGGCCAGTTGTGTGAGGTGGGGCTGGTCGTCGCCGACGAGTCAGGCGAGAACCTCCCCTCTGACGCCGAACCTGTGCATGTAGCAAGTCGCGTGAGCCGGAGTGTTCCTTCGTGCGGAGGATCCCTCGGCCAGACTATGGCAGAGTTCCCTACGCCTCTTCGTCTGGAGCCCCGGATCTGCAAGGCTTTCCGTGTGGAGAGCCGGGCCGGTGATCAACGGGGTAGTCAACCATCGGGCTGGTCCACAGCGCAGGGTGGTCCGCCGGAGACACACCGCCGCTGCGACGGTGCCCACTGGCAGGGTGGACCCCAGCCGTTCGCGCCGTTGGGGGAACGCGGGTCCACCGGAACCTCGACTGACATGCCGGCAGGGCTCGAGGCTGGGGGTCCGTGGCGCCGGATTGCTGGCAAGGTGATCGATCAGGTTCTGCTTGTCGCCGTCGTCTACGGGTCCGCCTATTTGCTCGGCAGCATGAACGTCTCGTCCCGCGCGGCCTGGGCCGCCTTCTGGTTTGCCTGTTTCTGGGCCATGATCTTCTACAACCTTGTATTGGTCGGGCTGTTCGCAACCACGGTGGGCAAGACAGTCATGGGGTTGCGGGTGGTTGGCCCGCAGGGGGAACGTGCTGGTTGGCGTGTCGCTACCCGACGATGGGTCCTCCAGCTTGTCTACCTCGTACCGGTGTTGGGTTTGTTGATCGGCCAGGGCGGTGCCATTGTCAGCCTGATCTACCTGTTCAAAGATCCTCGTCGTCAAACAGTCTACGATCGGGTGGCGGGGAGTTTCGTGGTGACCACTGCATCAATGCAACGGGCTCAGGCCTGACACGGCCTTGAGGGCAAATCGGGGTCCGTGGCCTGCGTGCGTGAGCCACCTGGTCACCGCTCCGGCGAACACCTCGGCCAGTGCTATCAACAGCCACAGTCCCGGTGTCTCCATGACTCTGCCAGCCGTAGCCAAAGGCATCGGTGATCTGCAGCGCTCCGACCGGCGGCGGAGCTGGCGGTCGGGTCCCGGGGGCTGGGGCCCGGTCGAGTTGGGTCTCGGTCTTCACCAATCGGCGGCGGGAAGGGCGGCTCGCTTGACATGGGACACCCCTGGCATATGTGTTCAGCCATCAGCGTCGCCCTGGCCCGCCGAGGCCCCAGAGTCCGAGGTCCCGACGCCCGTACAGCCGAGAAGCTTCGCCCGCCACGTCCGGCAACGCAGGGTAGGGTCGGGCGGGCTCTACACCGGCCGGTCGGCCTCAACGGACTCCTGGCCCGCTCGACAACACCGGCCAGAGCTGGCCCAGACCGCCCCTGGACCACAGGTGAGCCGAGGTCGGCCGCTCGACTTACCTTTGAGCGTCTGCTCACCTGATCCGTCGTACCCGAGCGGGCCTGGCTTCCTACATCGCCGTATACGACGCGCACTGCACCGTGGCAGTCGTTCGATCCGATGGTCCCAGCGTCGACGATGAGGAGCCGTGACCGGCCCGGGCTGGAGGTCAGGCCACCCCGCGAAGCAAGTAGCCAATAGCGAACGCGACTGCTGCTGCCGCACCGCCCACGGACAGCGTCCGTGCTGCGATACGGACCGGAGACAGTTGCACGACCCTGGCCCGCAGGACGCCGATCACGACAAACGACACTACGGTCAGGCCGACACTCCAGGCCGCCGGGGCGGCGACCGGGATACCAGAAATGTCGAGAACGTACGGGCTGATCGGCAAGCTACCGAAGCTGACGAAACCGACTAAGGTCGCCACCGCGGCTCGCAGCGGTCGATCCGGATCGGGGGAAAAACCCAGTTCCTCGGTCAACATGAAGTCGACCCATCGCTCCTCGTCACCGGTGATCACCTCGACGGCTCGGTTGAGATCGTCGCCGGAGAAGCCCTTGGCCAGGAGGACCTGGCGGACCTCTTCTCGCTCTCCCGCCGGTATGAGTTCGATGTGGCGCCGCTCGAGCCGCGACGCGTTTTCTCTGCGCTCCAGATCGGCCTGAGCGCCGATGTACCGCCCCGCCGCCATGCTGATCCCGTCGGCCAGCAGGTTGGCGAGACCGAGAACGACCACGATCCCAGCCGACAGCCCCGCCCCGACGACGCCGGCCACGATTGCAAAGGTCGTGATCGACCCGTCGATGGCGCCGAGCACCCAGTCCGACAACGTCGACGCCGGGCGGCGTGACAACCGATCCGCCACCGCCTGCGGCGTATGGTCGCTGTGCAGGGAATTCAGGGACTCCTCGGGCATGTTTCGATCCTGACACAAACGTGCAACCGGCCGGATGCCCCATGGCTGGTTCGACGACGAGCCGGGATCGAGCTGCCGACGGCGGTGGTGGAGCTAGCCGGAGGCGGCGACCGTGGCGTCGGTTGTGATTCGGCCGTCGAGCATGTGTAGGACGCGGTCGGCTCGGGACGAGACGGCTGGATCGTGGCTGACCACGACGAGGGTCACCCCCTGCTCGCGCTGGAGTTGTTCCATCAGATCCATCACCTGCGCACCGGTGTGGGAGTCGAGCCGACCGGTCGGCTCGTCGGCCAGGATGATCGGAGCGTCGTTTGCCAGGGCCCGGGCGATCGCGACCCGTTGCCGTTCACCCCCGGACAGCTTCGGCGGCCGCTCCCTAGCCCGGTCGGCCAGGCCCACC
>JAOTYQ010000653.1 GCA_029861725.1 Acidimicrobiia bacterium
AGCAGGTCGGCTTCGACGTCCGGGGAGTCATCATGGCCGAGCTCCTGGCCGACCCCGGCTTCGATCTGCTGTACGGTCGTCTCGGTTCCGTGTTCATACCCCGCGACGACGGCCCGGCGGCCCTGACCGAGATCGAGCGCCTGGCGTCCTCGGTCACCCCCAACACTGCGCTCGTCATCTTCCCGGAGGGGCGACTGTTCCGCTCAGCCGTCCGCGACCGTGCGCTGGCCCGACTGACCGAGACCGACGCAGACCGAGCCGAGCGTCTCCGGCCGCTCACCACGGTGCTCCCCCCTCGACCAGGTGGGGTTCTCGGCTTGCTCAGCGCAGTGCCAGAGGCCGACGTGGTGCTGATCGACCACGACGGCCTCGACGGCCTCCGCCGGCTGAGCGACCTCGTCGAGGCCGTCCCCGTCGAAGAGCCGATCCGGGTCTCGGCCCGGCGGATCGAGCGGGCCGCCATCCCCACCGACCGCAACGAGCAGGTTCGCTGGCTCGACGAGCTGTGGCTGGCGCTCGACGCTCGACGTGCTCCCGTTGCCGAGCGCCGATCGAAGCCCTGAGCCGGCTAGGGCCTCTTGTTCTCGAACGCACCGGCCTTTCAGGGCGCAGGGAGATGACCTCGGACCCTGGCATCGCTCGGTGGGTTGGACTCTGCTCGAGAGATGGCGCTCCACACACTTCATCGCCCCGATGTCGCAGGGCTGTGGCCGTCGGTGCTCGATCGGCTCGCGGCGAGAAGGATCGGAGGTCGGGACTGGAACATCTGGCGGGGTCTGGTTGGCCTCGCCTATCTGGCCACCGCCGTGTTCAACGCGATCTACACGTTGCCGAGAAGCAGCGAGCTCGACGGCTACGCCGAGGGAGCCTGGTTTGGCTTCCTCGCCGAGTTCATGCGGGACGTCTTCATGCCGAACGGGGCGGCGTTCATGGCCGCCGTGATCGTGTTCGAGATCCTCGTCGGAACGCTCATCCTGACCAGGGGAGTTGCGGTCGACATCGGAATCGTCCTGTCGGTCCTCTGGGTGTTGCTGGTGCTGCCCTTCCTGGCGTGGCCCTTTCCGGTCGCGAACATCGTGCTGCTCGTGCTGCAGGGGAGCGTGCTGCTCCGTCGCTACGACCGCTTCGTCTGGTTCGGCCTCCGCCGCGGCTAGGGGGAATCGAGGGCGTCGCCTCGCTGAAGGGTCTCGCGGAGCTGAGCGATGAACCTGGCGGCCGGAGCGCCGTCGATGATGTTGTGGTCGAACGTGACGGTCAGATCGAGCATCTGGCCGGTGGTGATCTGACCGTCGCTCACCCGGGGTCGGTCTTCGAGCCCGCCGACGACAACGGCCAGGGAGTACAGCGTCGGGGGACCGATCCCGAAGCCGCCGCCTTCGCCGAACATGCCGACCGCGCTGACCGAGATCGTGCCCGATCGTGACCTGCCGCGGACCGTCCGCCCGAGCGACCAGTAGAGCAAGGAGATCAGGCCGGGGAGGCGAGCGATCGCCGAGGGGACCCGATCGAGGATGCGTGCCTCGCGGTCGTGCCCGGTGCGGAGCTTCGTGCTCTCCAGTTGATCGGTGATGTCCTCGACGCTGCGAACGTCGGCGTCCCTGACGAGCGTGGCCAGGGGGAAGTGCCCGGTCGTCGTCGTGATCTCGACGAGCGTGTTCACGTCGACGTGGTCGTGGGTGACAAGCCGGCCCCGCCAGTCTCGATACGAGTGTACCGACGGGTGTTGGGCGGCGACTCGGGCCACCGACGCCACGACGAGGGCAGTGATCGATGGCTTCGGGACGAGCGCCGCCCGCAGGGCCAGGGCGCGAGACACATCGACTTCGATGAGACCGTGCATCGGCGCTGCCGATCGGCCCGCTCGGAGAGCGCCGTTGGACACTCGACGAGCCACCGACTGCGACTTGGTCATCGACGCTCGACGGCGGCGGTTGACGATGGCGCCTGGCTTCTCGGCCTGGTGGACCGTCTGATCGTCCGAGTCGAGGAAGCGGACCAGCCGATCGTCGACCAGGTCGGCTCGCTCCAGGTTGAGCAGGTGCCCGGCGTCGGGTACCAACTCGAGGGTGGCGCCCGGCAGGACTCGCCAGGCCCGGTCGAGCGCGTCGACCGGATCGTAGATGATCTCCTTCTCGCCGAGCAGCACCAACGCTCGGGGACCGATCGGGCGGAGCTCGTCGTCGTCGAACACCCCGGGGAGCACCGCCTGTTGTTGGTAGCGGAAGTGGGCCTGGGCGCAGGACACCACCTCAACGAGGCGATCGTCCGCCCGGTACCGGCCGCCGAGCGAGGCTCGCAACGAGTACCTCGCCGAGCGTGCCGGGAGGTGCGGTCCGACCCGCAGCAGCGCCGCCACTGGTTTCCGGAACGGGAGGAGCGAAGCCGCAGGGGCCAGGGCGCCCACCCGGTGGACCCGCTCGGGGGCGGCCATAGCCAGGTTCAGCGCGAACCAGCCTCCCTGCGAAGAGCCGACGACATCGGCGTCGTCGGCGCCCAGCTCGTCGAGCACGTCGAGGAGCCACTGAGCGCAATCGGCACGATCGACGAGCGGTCTCGTCTGCGTGCCCCGGCCAGGACCGCCGATGAAGTCGAGGGCGAACACCCGGCGACAGGCGGCCAGCCGGGCGATGTTCTCGTGCCATTGCAGGGCGCCGACGCCGAGTGCGGCCGGCAACAGGATCAGCGGTCGCCCGCCCGCCGGGCCGCTCACCAGGGCGTGGGTGGCGCCGAACCGGCTCTCCAGCAGCTCGGACCGGTGCGGGACCGGCCAGAGCGCAAGCGCCGCCTGGTAGGCCGTCAGGTACCGGTCCCGACCGGATGGGCGGTCGAATCCGGCCAGTCGAGGCCCCGCCTGCTGCCCGTCTCGCGATCTCAGTTCCACACCTCGCTCCCTTCGCCACGGCGTCGCGCTCGGCACCGGCCGGCGACGGCCACAGTCTCGCTGTGCCGAGCCGGACCGGCCCAGAGGCGTAGGTCCTGCGGCGTCGCCGTCGCCGTCGAACTGGTCGTGCGATCATGGTGGCGATGAGCGATCTGTGGTCGTGTTCGGTTTGCGAGCGCCGGTTCGTCAACGCCAACCAGTGGCACTCGTGCGGCAACCTGGAGCTCAGCGACATCCTCGCCGGTGCCAGCGACCGTGCCCGCGCCATCTACGACGCGATCGAGGCGGAGCTCGAGGCGGTCGACGGGCTTCGCGTCCACCCCCAGAAGACACGTATCGCGTTCATCACCCGCATGACGTTCGCCTCGGTGAAGCTCGCCCGTCGGTGGGTCGACCTCGGCCTCATCGTCGACGAGCCGATCGACGACACCCGCGTGCGACGCATCGATCTGTACGGGCCGACGTCGTTCGGCCACGAGGTCAGGCTCGAGGCGGTGGACGCGGTCGACGCCGATGTCCGATCGTGGCTGGCACGTTCGGTGCGCCGGGGCGACCAGGAGACCCTCGACCGCGATCGCCACGTGGCCCCGGTCGTTGGTCACGCCCTCGAGCGACTGCACGTGCCGCTCCGGACCGTGGTGAGCGAACACGATGGTGGGGCGG
>JAOTYQ010000654.1 GCA_029861725.1 Acidimicrobiia bacterium
TCGTCGGGGCCTGGTCGGGGTCGGTGTGTTCGGTTGTTGGGGCCTGGTCGGGGTCGGTGTGTTCGGTTGTTGGGGCCTGGTCGGGGTCGGTGTGTTCGGTCGCCGGGGCCGGCGACGTGTCGGGCTTCGACGATCGCGCGTCGCTCCTAGCCGATCGGGACCTCGGCTGGTCGCGCGAGGCGTCCTTGCGGCCGCTGCGCCGACGGCGACCGGAGCGAGGGGTGGCGGCAGGATCGAGCCCGAACTCGGCCGCAATGGTTGGTATGCGGTCGGCCAGGCGCTGCACCGCGTCGAGCAGCTCCTTCTTCGGCTCGGTTGGCAGACCGACCGGGGTGACCGCGCCGCGCACCGGTGAGAAGGCCAACGCATCGAGAACGGTGGCCCACCGCTCCTGGCCGACATCGGGGGCCAAGGCCTCCGACGCCTGCCCGGCCAGGCGGGTGGCGAGTTCTGGCGGCAGCGGAGCCCCGGCCTTCACTGGGCGCGACGACAGCCGGAGCGCCCGGACGACCCGTCCGTCGTCGATCGCCGTCTCGAGATCCTGCAACCAGTTCCCGTGATCGGCCTCGACGCGTTCGTCGAGCGACGTCTTCAGCTTCTCGGCCAGCTCCCGGGTCTCGTCGTCGCGGGCCACATCGTTCCCGGCCACCACGACCGACCGCAGATCGCGGAGGTCGAGCTCGTCGACCACAGCGAGGGCGGCGTCGGCCCGGTCGCGCCACTCAGCCAGGCGGGCTCGGCCGAGGTTCTTCTCGGCGATGGCGAGGATCGGAGCTGCGTCGATCTCCGGCTTGCCGGCCTCCTTCGCCTCGGCGTTCTGGCGCTCGATGGCCGCTCGCACGCCCGGCATACCGTCCTTGATCACCTGCTCGATGATCGGCCGGTATTCGTCGCCGACCTCCGACAGCAGCGCATCACGGTGAACGCGCTTCGGGCGGAGCCGCTTCGGCTTCGGCCGCTGCTCGGCGTTGTCCGGCCGCGGCGCTCGTTCCCGACGAGGGCCACCTCGGCCCTCACCGCCCCGGCGCTGGGGTTCGCGATCGCGGCTCCGGCGCCGTCCACCGCGACGCTCGTCGCGCCCGACCCGCTGAGTGGTCACCAGCTCGTCGTCGCGCAGAGGGCGCGACTTCAGCTCGAGCAGGTTGCTGCGCTCCTTTTTCTTCTTCGGTGCGAAGACTTCGGTCACCTCAATGCCGTCGACGTGGAACTCGGCCTCGACCTTCACGACATCGCCGACCTGAGCGCCTTCGTACAGCAGCGTTCCGGTCAACTCGCCTTTGGGTTGTCGGGCTCCCGCCGCTCGCCACGTCCACGACCCGTCCTCACGGGTGCTCGTCAGCTCTACCTCGATCCTGCGACCCATACGATCTAGAACCCTACCTTCGGAAGATCCGGACCCCGAAGGGTGCCCGGAATGCGAACAAATCGAAACGTGTTTGAGCGGCCCCTGGCCGGCACCGATCGACCATCGTCACCCGTCCTCGGCGAGGCGCCGCAACGTCCGGTACGCCTCGTTGGTCCTGGCCGCGGCCCGTACCTCCCGAGCCGTCGCGTCGACATAGCGCTGGGTTGTCGCGAGCGACTCGTGGCCGAGGAGTCGCTGGAGCTCGATGCCCGACGCGCCGTTGCGAGCGAGGCTGGTGGCGAACGTGTGGCGGAGCGCATGGACGAGAGCGCCCGCTGGCACACTGCTGCGGATGCCTGCCTCGCGGTAGAGCTGCTCGATCAGGTATTGGAGCGAGCCCCTGGTCATCGCCTCCCCCCGGTTGTTGACGAACAGCGGGTCGGCGGCGGTGACCCGGCCTGGGAAGCGACGCAGGCGGCTCTCCAGATAATCGACCAGGATCGTCTCGACCTCCGGCTCGAGCGGGACGGTCCGCTCCTTGTTTCCCTTGCCCCGGACCCCGATCACCCGGTCTCCCTCGGGTCCGTCCAGCGACCGTAGCGTCAGCCCCAACAGCTCGGAGAGCCGCAGGCCGCAGGTGAGCAACGTCACGACCACGGCGAAGTCGCGCTCCGGCCAGGGGTCGCGGGCACCAGAGCGGCCCCTGGCCGCCAGCCGGAGCAGCCGATCGACGCTGTCATCGCCCACGATCGCCTTCGGCCGCCCCTTCGGGACGTGAGGCTTCTCGACGGCGGCCATCGGGTTGCCGGGCAGGACCTGCTCGGCAACCAAGAAGCCGAACAGCTGGTTCCAGGTCGACCAGGTCCTCGAAATCGTGGCTGCGGCCAAGTGGGCGGTCCCGGCGAAGGCCCGGCGCAGCGTCTTGACATCGAGCTGGTCGATGGTGATCGCCTCCGGAGGGATGCCGAGGACGTCGCTCAGCTGCGAGCGGATCGAGTTGAGATCGCGGCGGTACGCGGCGAGCGTGTGCTCCGAGTGCTTCTTGGGCATCCGGGCCAGAAAGAACTCGTCGATGAGATCGTCGAGGCGCACGTGTCTTCGCTCCTACCGGTCGAGAGCTACCGCGAGGCGACCGGGCGGTGGCCGCATGGCCTCCCGCGACCCAGACGCTAGCAGTCGGCCGCATCGTTCTACCGGCAAACCCACGAGACATCCGTCATTACGCCCTCGCCCCGTGCAGCGGTAGCGTGGAACCGCACCAGCGACGGCGAGGACATCTCGGATGAGCGAGTCGACGGCCTTGAACGACACGGAACCGGTCCTGCTCGACGCGCCGACGACAGCTCTCGGCCAACTGCGCTTCGACAACCGCTTCGTCCGCCACCTCCCAGCCGACCCGGTGCACGGTCCAGCCGTTCGGCAGGTGCATCGGGCGTTTCACTCCAGGGTCGACCCGGTGTCGACGCCCAACCCACGGATCGTCGCGTGGTCGCCCGAGCTGTCGGAGCAGCTCGGCCTCGATGAAGAGCTGTGGGATACCGAGGAAGCGGCGCTCGTCTTCACCGGCAATGCCCTGCTGCCCGGATCAGAGCCGCACGCGGCGAACTACGGCGGCCACCAGTTCGGCTCCTGGGCCGGCCAGCTCGGCGATGGACGGGCCATCGCCCTCGGCGAGGTGGTCGATGTCGCCGGCAACCACCAGACCCTCCAGCTCAAGGGCGCCGGACCGACCCCGTACTCCCGCCGGGCAGACGGGCTGGCCGTACTCCGGTCGTCGCTCCGGGAGTTCCTCTGCAGCGAGGCGATGCATCATCTCGGCGTTCCCACCACCAGAGCGCTGTCGTTGGCTCTGACGGGCAACCAGGTCGTGCGGGACATCCTCTACGACGGCAACGCTGCCCCCGAGCCCGGCGCAGTCGTCTGTCGGGTCGCCCCGTCGTTCCTCCGATTCGGCAACTACCAGCTGCCGGCGGCACGGGGTGAGCTCGATGAGCTGCGCCAGCTGGCCGAGTTCACGATCCGGGACTACTTCCCCCACCTTCCGGGAGCGGACGAACCGACCCCCGCTACCTATGCCGCGTGGTTCGACGAGGTGTGCCGTCTCTCCAGCGACCTGGTGGTCGAGTGGATGCGGGTCGGGTTCGTGCACGGGGTGATGAACACCGACAACATGTCGATTCACGGTCTCACGATCGAC
>JAOTYQ010000107.1 GCA_029861725.1 Acidimicrobiia bacterium
TCGACGACGACCGGCCGGACAGCCACGCCTACATGGCCGAGCTCGTAGCCGCCCAGGAGAGAGTCGACCACCCCCGTCCTCCCCACCGGTAGGGCCCGAGCGTTAGGGGGCGCTGGGGGTGCGTCGTATAGCCTCGCCCGATGGACGACGCACTCACCCCTCACGAAGCGTCGGTGGTGGATCGGGCGAAGGCGTGGGCCGCTGTCGACGTTGCCCCGGTCGCCGAGAGCTGGGAGACCGATCGCCGGTTCGCAGCCGAAGCGTTCGCCGCTGCCGCCAGCGCCGGGTTGACCGGCTTGCTCGTGCCGGTCGAGCAGGGTGGCGAGGGGCTGGGCCCGGTAGCGCTCGCCCGGGTCGTCGAAGAGGCGGCGGCGGTCGATCTCTGCGCAGCGTTCTCCCTCGTCGTCCACAACAACCTGGCGGGCGCGCTCTCCCGGCGAGGGCCGGCCGATCTGAAGGTGCGCTACCTCGATGATCTCGTGTCCGGTGCCCGCCTGGGGGCGTTCCTGCTCACCGAGCCTGGCGTGGGGAGCGACGCCGCCGCCATCACCACCACGGCGAGGAGGACCGCCACCGGTTGGGTCCTCGACGGAGCGAAAGCCTGGGTGACGAACGCCGCCGGGGCCGATGTGCTGTCCGTGTACGCCACCACCGACCCTGCAGGGGGACACCGAGCGATCGCAGCGTTCGTGGTCGAGGCCGATCGGCCCGGGGTCCGACCGGAGCCGACCTACCAGCTATTCGGCGGTCACGGTCTGGGGACCGGGGGCTTCGCCTTCGAGGGATGCGAGGTCGACGACGGCTCCCTGTTCGTCGCCCCCGGCGAGGGCTTTCGGGCTGCCATGGAGGGCATCGACCTCGCCCGAGTGCTCGTCGCGGCAATGTGCTGCGGCATGGTGCGGACCGGTTTGGAGACGGCGACCGCATACGTCGCCGATCGGCGGGCATTCGGCAAGCCGTTGGCCGACCTGCAGGCGGTGCGGTTCACGCTCGCCGACGTCGCCACCGACCTCGCCGCCGCCCGGCTCCTGACGTTCCGGGCGGCTCGGACCCTCCAGGACGGCGTCAGCGGCGCGGTCGACGCCGCCCACGCCAAGAAGTTCGCCACCAGGGCCGCCGAGGCTCGGCTGGCCGACTGCATGCAGGTCATGGGAGCGGCCGGCGCTCGTCGCGATCACCCGCTGCCTCGCCATCTGGCCACCGCCCGTCTGACCCACTATCTGGACGGCGCCACCGAGATCCAGGACGTGGTCATCGCCCGCAGCCTTCTCGGCCCGTCCGAAAATGCGTGAGCTGACCGCACGCCGTGCGGGTAACTCACGCCAGAAGGTGGGCGAGCCCCCTCTCCAGCTCCAGTCCGGCGCTGAGCGGCAGATCGCCGGCGGCCCGAAGCGCCCTGCGGGCCGCCTGCATCAGGTCCGGGTCGAGAAGCGCGAGCTGGTGAGCCAACTCGACAGCAGCCTCATCGGCGTCGGCCACCACCTGGTGCACCACGCCGCGCTCCAGCGCTTCGCCAGCGCCGAACGAGGTGCCCAGGAGCACGATCGGCGTGGTCTGGCAGGCGCCGATGGCTCTGGTCAGGCTCTGGGTTCCTCCCGCGGCTGGCAGCATTCCGAGCTTGGTCTCGGGCAGCCCCAGCGTCGAGTCCTCTGCCGCGACCCGCAGGTCGCACAGGAGGGTCATCTCCAAACCCGATCCCAGGGCCGTGCCGTGGAGGGCCGCCACCGTCGGCACCCGGAGGTCCCACAGCAGCCCCCAGGGATCGCGATCCCAGCGGATGCGGCGGCCCTCGAGGATCGAGGCCGCCGTTCCGAACTCGGACAGGTCGGCCCCGGCGCTGAAGTGCTTGCCTTCGGCCCGTAACACCATCGCCCGCACGTCGCCGATGTCGTTCACCGCACGGAACGCGCCGATCAGCTCGTCGCGCATGGCGACGTCGAAGATGTTGAGCGGTCCGTTGTTCAGCGACACGATGGCCAACGGTCCCTCGAGGGCGAGATCGACCGGCTCGTTCATCGGTGCCCCCGGTCGCCCGAGCTGGCTCGTTCGCCTCGTTTGGCATCGACCAGCGGCCCGATCGCGCCGAGCAGCGACACCTCCCGGTGGGGGAGCGGTCGTGCGCTCGACAGGAGCTCGACCGCGACCGCGAGGGCAGCGAGGCCGGCCAGGGCGTCGGGGTAGGCGATCGGGGCCGGCCGATAGCGGATCGACCCCTCGCTGTCCCCGCCCGGTTCGGCGCCAAGGCCGCTCGTGGCGTGCACTCCTGGTCCGTACGACACCCAGTCGGCCTCGGGGGTGCCCGCCGGAAAGGCCACGATCGACAGCGTGCTCAGCGATGGATTCAGCTTCCGAAGCCCCTTCTGGTCGTAGCCGAGGTTCGGCATGACCCGGCGGGAGAAGGAGTCGACGACCAGGTCGGCGCCGGCGACGAGCGATTCGAATGCACGACGGCCGTCGTCGGACCGCAGGTCGAGGTCGACGATCTCCTTCGCCCCGTTCAGGTGGTCGTAGAGGGCCGGGTGGTCGCGGAAGCCGTCGGGCCGGCAGTCGGGGTCGATCTTGATCACCCTGGTCCCGAGCCCGGTGAGCAGGGAGGTGGTGAGCGGAGCGGCCCACAGTGCCGACAGGTCGACCACCAGTCGATCGGCGAGCGGTCGGCGCTCGGCGGTCGGCCGGGCCGCCGGAGGAGCAACGAACCTCTGGTCGGTAGCCGAGCGGGCTCTGGGCGGCGCCGACCGCGGTGAGGCGGAGCCAGAAGGGAGGGGGCGGTACGGCGTGACCGGGAGCCGCCAGGCCTGCGCTTCGGCGGCCAAGCGCTCGGGATCGGTCGCCCACTCGAATGTTGCCCGGAGCCGAGCGAGTGCCTCGCGATCGTCGTCGATCAAGTCGGCGTGGACAGCGCCGTCACCGACCGGCAGGGGATCGGTGGGGTCAGGCCAGTCGTCGACCAGGAGCAGGGGTCGGACGAGGTGGGCCTCGACGGTGGCCGGGGTGGCGTCGAGCGGGCAGTCGGTCATCTCCTCGACTCGCCCGGCTACCGAGGAGAGGTACCGGCAGCCGAGGGCGAGCGTTCCCGACGGGAGTCGCCCGAGCGCGGCCGCTGCTCGGCTGATCGCCCCGCGGTTCGGGAGCGGCGCGGTCACGGTCATCGACCAGCGAAGTCGGGTGGTCGCTTGTCGAAGAACGCAGCCAGCCCCTCGGCCCGATCGTCGGTGGCGGCGAGCTGGTGGTTGAGGTCACCTTCGAGACGGAGCCCGTCACGGAGCGGCAGCTCGGCGCCTCGGTGGACCGCCTCCTTCGCGAGCTCGAGCGCCAGCGGTCCCCGGGTGGCCAGCTCCTGCGCCAACGCCTGGGCCAGATCTCCGGGATCGTCGTCGATCGCATGAACGAGGCCGAGGCTGTGGGCCCGGTCAGCGTCGAGGTCGGAGCCGAGCAGGATCATGGCGGTCGCCTCTGCCGGTCGGATCGCCCGCCCGAGTCGTTGGGTGCCACCCCAGCAGGGCAACCGCCCTTCGGCCAGATCGGGGAAGCCGAACCGGGCACCCGGGTCGCAGAGTCGGATGTCGGCCGCCAGGATCAGCTCGAGGCCGACCGATCGGCAGTCACCGGTGACGGCGACGACGACCGGGGGGCGCAGCCGGGCGAGGGAAGCGGCGGGATCGACGTCGAGCTCGGTCGGTCGGAGGTCGGGGGCAGGGCCCTCGCAAAACACCGAGGACCGGGCGCGGAGCGTCACCACCCGGACATCCCGATCCTCGCTGAGCTCGGACGCGAGCCGGGCCAGGTCGGCTGCGGTGTCGGCACGCAGCGGACCGCCAGGGATCGTCACCCGGCGCACCGACCCTGACTCAGCGGCCGCGACCTCGACTCCGGCTGCTGACCGGCGGTCGTTGTGTCCGCCGGATCGTGCAGCGCGGGTCATCGACGCTCAGTCGGCCGACTTGGTCTTCTTCGGCTCCTGCAGGGCCATTGGCTCGCTGTTGCAGAGCAGGGTCGCCGCCCCGGGCTTGGTAACCAGCACCTGGATGCCGGTTGCCTCGCACTCGTAGCGCTTGCCGACCTTCAGCCCGTCGCCGCCACCGGCGGCCGAGATCTCGCCGTCGCCGCCCTTGGTGACGATGATCTCCACACCGAGGTCTTCGAACTTGACCTTCTCGCCAGGCTTGGTTGCCACTAGCTGTCTCCTTCGATTCGGCTCCGACGCCCGCCGGAGCCTTCCGCTTCCTGGCCTATGAAGTTACCCGTTCGGCGAGCGAGAATCGAAGTCGACCAGCGTCTTGCAGCGCTGTCCACACCCGCTCCGACCTAGCTGGCAGGTCGAGATGGTCGACAGCGAAGGGCTGGAGCGCATCGATGACGGCGTTGCGCCAGTCCGGTGGCCGGCGGTCCGTCCACAGGTGCCAGATCGAGGTCGAACAACCGTAGCTCCACGGGATGACCGGCGGGCCGGCCGTGGGTACGATCGGTCCACACAACGCATCGGGCCGCCGAGCCCGCGAGCAGAGGGGAGTGCCGACCGTGAGCGGTGCGCTGGAAGGAGTACGGGTCCTCGACCTGTCGACGCTCGTTCAGGGGCCGCAGGCCGGCGCCATGCTCTACAACCTCGGGGCCGACGTGATCAAGGTCGAGCTGCCCGACATCGGCGACGTCGGGCGTCACGTGTCACCGTTGCAAGCCTTCGGTCACTCTGCGGTGTTCGTGGCCAACAACCGGGGTAAGCGCAGCATCACCCTCGATCTGCGGACCCCCGGCGGGAAGTCGGTGCTCGAGCGGCTGGCGGCTCAGGCCGACGTCGTGCTGTCGAACTTCAAGCCGGGAACCCTCGACGAGTGGGGGCTCGGCTACGACGATCTCTCCGCCCTCAACCCCCGCTTGATCTGGGCGGCCGGCTCCTACCTCGGTTCCGACGGCCCGGACGCCGAGCGGGAGGGGGCCGACATGGTCGGGCAGGCCTACGGGGGCCTCATCTCGACCACCGGCGACGACGATGGACCGATGACGCCGATCGGCGCCTTGATCGCCGATCACAGCGGCGCCCAGAACCTGGCGATAGGCGTGCTGTCGGCCCTATTCGCCCGCGAACGGACCGGGGAGGGCCAGCGGGTCGACGTGTCGCTCGTCGGCAGCCAGATCTGGGCCCAGGCCACGGAGTACACGCACTACCTGCTGACCGGCGAGATGGCTGGCCGGTCGAACGGAGGCCACCCGCTGGTCAACGCCCTGTACGGGATCTTCGCCACCGCCGACGGGTACATCGCCCTCGCCGGCTGCCCCGAGCATCTCTGGCCTGGCATGGTCCGAGCGGTCGAACGCCCCGAGCTCGCCGACAACCCTCGCTTCGGCACCTACTTCGCGACGCCGGAGATTCGAGCCGAGCTGCGGGAGGCGTTCAGCGAGATCTTCGTCACCCGGACCACCGCCGAGTGGTCCGAGCGGTTGGCGGCAGAGGAGCAGCGGTTCGCCCCGGTACGCAACCATGCCGAGGTGGCGGCCGACCCTCAGGTCCTCGCCAACGGCTACCTGGCGAGCGCCGAGCACCCCGAATGGGGCACGATCTGCGTGGTTGGCTCGCCGATCGTGCTGTCGGATACGCCGGCCCGCTGGGGGGTCGAGGTCCCCGAGCTCGGGCAGCACACCGAGGAGGTCCTCGTCGAGCACGGTTTCTCGTGGGACGAGATCGGCGAGCTGCGGGAGTCGGGAAGCGTGTAGCTGCGGCGCTCGCAGGCGCCCGACCGGGGGTCGCACCCGATTGTGTGACACCTCGGCGTAGGTGACGATGGAGTCCACCGACGGTCGACTACGTTGTGTCGCCGGGAGGGAAACGAATCGATGGCGACCAGGACTGCAACCCGACCCGGCGCGAGTTGGAGACCGACCCGGCGATCGGGCTTCAGTGCCGCGCTCGTGGCGCTGGCGCTGCTCGCCGGCTCGTGCGCCAACCTGACGCGCTCCGGTGGAGACACCGCAACCGAGTCGACACCGGTCGACGACACGACGAGCGGCGACAGCGGCGACGGGAGCGGTGCCGAGCCGGCAGAGGACAACTGCCCCGAACTGGCCTCCATGCTCGGTGACGTGAACGCCGCGACCTACGCCGTCTACGGCGAGGCCATCGTCAATCCCGGCGCCGGGCCCGAACTGGTCCACTTCCAGATCGGGAGCGCATGGGCCGCCGGCCGCCGTCTGCTCGTGACCAACGCCCACATCACCCAGGCGTTCGTCGAGTTCGCCCGGCAGGGCGTCCAGCTGGAACGGGCGATCGCCATCCAGGCCGGTACCGGTGAGGTCGTCACCCTCCTGCGGGAGCTGACCCATCCCGAGTACGACGGCGACCCGCTCCGATCTCCCGACGTCGGGTTGTTCACCACTCAGCAGGAGCTCCCCTCCACGCTCGAACTGGCGAGCCCCACCGTCGAGATCGCCCTCGGCGACGAGATCCAGATCGTCGGCTTCCCGGGCGATGTCACCGACTTCATCGAGATCGTGCCGGGTGAGACCGTTCCCCAGGCGACGTCGCTCAGCGGTGACGTGACGGCGCTGCGCACCCACGATGACACCGAGGCGGTCACCGCTGACAACCTCGACGTCATCCAGCATCAGGCCCCGACCACGCCGGGAACCAGCGGCTCGTCGATGGTGGCCTGCGGCAAGGTGATCGGGGTCAACAATGCCGGCACCGTGAACCTGATCGCGACCCCCGCACCCGACGGCTCGCTCACGATCGACCGGCAGGCCGCGGCGGCCAACAACTTCGGGGTCCACGTACACCACATCGCGGAGATGGTGGGCCTGTTCGAGGACAATGCCGTGCAGGGCAACGAGCTGCCGCTCGAGGCGGAGGTGGTCGTGGCCGCCCCGCCCGACATGCCCATCGACGCGCTGACGCTGCTCGGCACCGTCACGGGCGACCAGTACGCCCACGCGATCGAGATCGTCGTCGCCGACGACGGGACGATCACCGGCGCCTCGACATGGGGCGAGAACCAGTACAGCCTCTCCGGTCAGATCTTCGAAGACGGCACGCTGTTCTTCATCGACGACGCGCCCGAGCTTTCCACCGACCTGCGAAGGGGCTTCTACGAGGGCACCGTCGTGAGCGACACGAGGATCGAGGGTGTCTACTTCGAGGAGGGCCAAGAGGACGTCCAGGCCCCGTTCAGCGCCGACCTCCAATAGGGGAACCGTTCGGATCCTGGTCGTCCGGGACGGTCGGCGTGGTCAGGCCATCATGTCGTTGACCCGCTGGATGGCGTCGATGAACTCGTCGACCATCTCGAGGACGACCCGATCGGCGTGCTTCGACTCGTTCATCGTGCCGACGATCTGACCCACGAAGTAGTTGGCCAGCTTCACGGCCCCCTCGTTGTCGGGATTCATCGCGGCTCGGTCGATCCGACGGCTCGCCTCGGCGATCAGCATCGGCTGGAGTGGCATGCCGAGCGTGCCCGGCGAGTCGGGTCCCTCCCACTCATCGGTCCACGCCGACCGGAGCTGGCGGGCCGGCTTTCCCGTGCGCGACCGTGACCGGAGGGTGTCGGACGACGTGGCGGCTAGGAACTTGTCCTTCACGACCGGGTGGGTCTCCGCCTCGAGGGTGGTCAGCCAGACCGAGCCGCACCATACGCCCTCGGCGCCGAGCGCCAGGGAGGCCGCCATCTGGCGGCCGGTGCCGATCCCGCCAGCTGCCAGTACTGGCACCGGGGCCACGGCGTCGACGATCTCGGGCACGAGCACCATCGTGCCGATGTCTCCGGTGTGGCCGCCGGCCTCGTGGCCTTGGGCGATGATCACGTCGACGCCGGCGGCCACGTGGCGGACGGCGTGGGCTTTCTTGCCAGCCAGCGCACCGACGTAGACGCCCTGGGCGTGGGCCCGTTCGATCATGTCCGGGGGAGGCGGTCCGAGGGCGTTGACCACGAGCGAGATCGGGTGGGAGAACGCCACGTCCATGAGCGGCACGGCCTGGGAGTAGGTCATCGGCGCCGAGCTGTCGTCGCCCGAAGGCCGTGGTCGATCGTCGTCGGCTGGCAGCGGGGGGACGCCGTAGCGGTCCATCATGTCGTCGAGGAAGTGACGGTGCTTGGGGGGGATCATCTCCCGGAGGGTCGAGACCTGGAGCTCGCCGTCATCCTTCCCCTCGTACTTGGCCGGCACGATGATGTCGACGCCAAACGAGCGATCGCCCACCTCTTCGGCGATCCACGACAGGTCGATGTCGAGCTGTTCGGGAGTGTGCCCGGCCGCACCGAGGACGCCGTAGCCGCCGGCCTTGGTCACCGCGGCGACGACATCGCGGCAGTGGGTGAAGGCCAGGATGGGGAACTCGACGCCGAGCATCTCGCAGATCTTCGTCTTCATGATGCTCACGCTACGACACCACGCCGGCAACGCAAAACACCCTCGCTCAGCGCTGCGTCGGGCCGAGCCCCCAGGCCTCCTCCAGATCGGCGAGCCGTTGGTCGAGCTGTCGCGATCGGCCGCGACGCCGGGTCTGGGTCGGCCCGGCGTGCCGCCCCCTGGCGGCAGAGTGGGGGGCGTCCCGCTCGAGCTGGGCCAGGAGCGGCCACAGCTTCGCCCGAGCGACCGCCTCGCTGCTCAACGACTCGGCGACGATGGCGGTGAGCTGTTCGAGCTCTGCCGGGCGCACCACGAACGAGGTCCGCTTGGTCACGTCGACCAGGAGACCTGGCCGGCGCGAGTCGACGGGGAAGCGCTGGAGCTGGCGGGTGGTGACCTGAACGCCGAAGGCTACGAACAACACCGCGGCAACGATCGTGACGACCAGGACCCCGCTACTCACGACACGTGCCCTCCCTCGGCTGGCGGATACGCCCGGTCGGAAGCGGCATGGCCCGGATCGGGATCGCTCCGCTCGGCCGTCCTGGTCGCCGCCCGCAAGACCTGGACTGCGTCGAGAGCGTCCGATCGCATCGACTCCGAGACCGGCGTGTGCCCGAACCTGGCCTGCTCGAACAGTGTGGTCAGCGCCACCATTGCCCGACCGTCCGTTCCGAGCGAAGGGAGCGCGCGGGTGAGGAACTCCTGCTCGGTCTCGGTCTCGGCCCGGACGATCTCGATCTCGGCGAGCCGCTGCTCGATGTTGGCGTAGGCGAAGCGGATCGCCCGGCCGGGGTCGCGCTCGGTTGCGAGGTCCAGGGCAAGCTCATCGAGCAGTCGTCGCATCGTTCGCTCATCGATCTCGACCTGCGTGTCCTCCAGATCGGCCTGGGCCGGCCCGGCGAGACCGAGCAACGAATCGCCGGAGTCCATGTCGAGCTCGTCGAGGTCAAAGGTCATCTCCCGGCGGCGGAGGGCGACGTACAGGAAACCGACGAGCAGCATGGCGAGGAAGAACAGCACGACGCTAACACCGCCCTCGATAACGGCCGCGTCGTCGAGCGGGGCCCGAGGCGCAGTCGTGGACGGCGCCGAGCTCGAGGCCACCGAGTCGGCGGTCCCGCCGCCCTCGTCGATCAACCCGGCTCTGGCCCCCGCTCCGAGTATCGACCCGGCGATGGCGGCGACGGCCACGACCGAGCCGATCGCCGCCCGGACGAACCATGGGCCGAGCTCACGTCGGCCGTCGCCGACCCCGGTCGGGCCGCTCACCGCACGGCGGGCCAGCAGGGGGAGCGCAGCGAGGGCGAGGCCTGCGGGCACCCAGGCGTCAGGGACGGTCAGCGTCTCCGCTCTGGCCCCGAGCCAACCGGCGGCGGCCAACAGCGACGCCAGCCCGAGCGTGCGCAGGCCGTGGTGGAGCCAGACCCCGGACCCGAATCGGGCCGGACGTCGAGCGTCGATCGCCGGTCTCGCAACCTCGTGCGCGAGCAGGAGGCCGATCGCGGTGATGATCAGCGACCGGGAGGACAGCGAGCCCTCGTCGACCAGGGCGGCGATCACCACGAGCGTGAGGCCGACGTACAAGCCGACCGGATGGCCCCACACGATCGTCGTCCCGACGCACGCCGCGCCGACGAGCACGAGGGCGGCCCCGCCACTCCCCGCTGGAGCCACTCCGGCGAGGAAGCCGGTGGCGGCGATGACGATGACAGCGGCGAGGCCGAGGAGGGTCGGGAGGATCGACAGCCGCCGTGTCAACTGGGTGTGGCCGCCGAGATCAGACCCCGTCACCGACGTCATCGAGTCACCACCTCACGGCGCGCCATGGCCGCCACCGGCAGGTCGAGGGGCTGATCGGCGCTCCACGGTACGACCGTGACGCCATGGCTGATCAGGTTGCGCCGACGGCGGGCTCGTTGGAGGCGCCAGATCCTGGCGGCGGCAACCTCGATCCTATTGTTGACGGTCGGCATGTGGTCGTCGGCCACGACCTCCAGCACCACGACCTCGCTTCCTCGTTTCCGGAGCTCGCCGGGTAGTCGTGCCATGTTGTCGTCGGCCAGGCCGGTAAGCATCACGATCATCGTGCCGGCGTCGAGGTCGTGGAGGGGGAGCTGCTCCACCCGTGGCGCTCGCAGGCCGGGCTCGACCTGGGTCTCCAGCAGCGCGTCGAACAGCCGGGCCTGGTGCAATCGGCCGAGGCGGGGTCGGAACCAGCGTATGTGACGGCCGACATCGAGCAGCCCGACCCGGTCGTGCGCGTCCAGGTTGCTCTCGGCGAGGCCCATGGCAGCCCGTACCGCCCGTTGCACCAGCCGATTGCCCTCGGTTCCCAGATCGCAGAACGTGTCGAGAACGAAGACCAGGTCACCCGACTGGTCCGGGTGGCGGACCGTCACCCAAGGCTCTCGCCGTCGGGCAGAGACCCGCCAGTTCACCGAGCGGGCGGGGTCGCCGGGCCGGTAGGGACGGACCTCGGCGAAGTCGGAGCCTTCTCCGTGCCGGCGCGACCGGTGATCTCCGACCCGCGGTCGCAGGCGGGCCGGGGCCACCACCGATCGGCGGTTTCCGTCGCGAGGGTGGACTCGGATCGCCGGTCGGGCGGTGTGCACGGTCGACGAGACGAACATGCCGAGCGGGTCGCGGGCCGTAGCCAGCAGCCGACCGGGGATGCTCACCCCCCACTGCTTCAGCTCGACCGGGAACTTGACGACGACCTGGCGTCCCGGCGGGACCGCCACGACCGCCCGCTGGATGCCGTCGATCGGCTCGAGGTCCGGTGGGAGCTCCAGCTCGAGGTGGAGCCACGGCACCCCGACGAGGGACTCGACGGTTACGACCAGGTCGATGAGGTCGCCCTCGACCGCCCGGCCGGGGGCCTGCAGATCGAGCTCGACGTCGGGCCAAGTGTGCACGAGGGCTGAGATCGTGGCCAACAGCACGGCGGGTGCAGCGAGGACGGCCAACGCTGGTGACCCGGCGACGACGCCGATCACGAGCCCGGCCACCCCTCCGAGGAGGAGGATGACGTACCGAGGGCTCGTCTGCCGGTTCACCCTGACGAGGTCGGCTCGGCCGCGGCCGAGCGTGCGGTGGCGACATCGACATCATCGTCGGTGAGTGTCGTCGGCGTCGGGATCGTTGCCAAGCAGTCGGTCACGACATCGGCCTCTCGCACTCCCCGGCCCCAAGCCTCGGTCCGCAGCACGAGGCGGTGGGCGAGCACCGAGACCGCCAGCGTCTTGACGTCGTTCGGGGTCGTGAAGTTGCGTCCCGACAGCGCAGCTCTGGCCCGGGCCATCCGGAGCAGGGCCAGGCCGCCTCGGGGGCTCGCGCCGACCTCGAGCGACTCGTGCTGACGGGTCGCCTCGACGATCGACACGACGTAGTCGACCACGTCGGCGCCGGCCCGGACCGTCTCCACGGCCGCTTGCATGCTGAGGATCTCGCCGGGGTCGATGACCCGTCGCAGCACCGGCTGCTCTCGACCTCGCTCGATCCGGCGGTGGAGCAGAACACGCTCATCGTCCGGCGATGGGTAGCCGACGCTGATCCGAACGAGGAACCGGTCGAGCTGGGCCTCCGGCAAGGGGTAGGTGCCCTCGGTCTCGATCGGGTTCTGCGTGGCGAGCAGGAAGTAGGGGCGGGGCAGCTGATGGGATGTCCCGTCGACGGTGATCTGGCGCTCTTCCATCGCTTCCAGGGCCGCCGCTTGGGTCTTGGACGGGCTCCGGTTTATCTCGTCGCCGAGCACCAGGTTGGCGAACAGTGGGCCGGGCAGGAAGCGAGGTGTCCCGTCGGGGCCGGGTACGGCCGAACCGGTCAGATCCGACGGGATCAGGTCGGGTGTGAACTGGATCCGGGAGAACCCGAGGCCGGTGACGGAGGCCAACGAGCGGGCGATCAGGGTCTTGGCCACCCCGGGGACGTCCTCGATGAGTACGTGGCCGTCGGCCAGGAGGCCGGTCAGTACCAGTTCGAGAACGGGGCGCTTACCGACGACCGCCCGCTCGACTTCGTCGATGACCAGCCCGGCAGTGGCTGCGACCTGACCGATGTCCATCGCCCGGCCGGCGGCGGTCACCTCATCGCTGCTGCTTGCCTCTGAGCTCACCCGACTGGACGATAACACCCCTGTCGCCGCCTGCCCCAGCGGGCGGAAGCGGCGATCACGCTCACCGCCCGTTGCGCAGGAGTGGGATCAGACGCTCGGCGATGAGCGACGTGTTCTCCTCGCTGTAGTCGGGCGGGCAGCCGTGGGAGAACATGATGGCGGTCGCGCCGGCATCGAGATACTCGATAGCCCGGGCGGCGCAGTCTTCGGGCGAGCCGGCGAGAGTGTACTTCTCAACCAGCTTCGAGAAGTCCTGGTTGTACTGACGGCTCAATTGCTTATTGGCGAGATCGAGGGCGGTGTCGCGATCCTCGTGCACGCAGGTGAAGATGAACAGCCCTCCCCGGACCGACTCCTCAGGCCGGCCCGCCTCAGCGGTGAACTCCTCGATCTTGACCATCGAGTCGGCCAACATCTCCGGCGTGTACATATAGGGCAGCCAACCTTCGCCGTAGCGGGCGACCCGCTTCATCGCCGCCTCCTTGCGGCCGGCGACCCAGAACGGGATTCGAGGCTTCTGCACGGTCGACGGCTTGATCGTGACGCCGTCGAGCTTGGTGAAACGACCGTCGAACGACACATCGGTGGAGGTGAGCAGCTGGTCGAGCACGTGCAGCGCCTCGTTCGTACGCGCCCCCCTCTCGGTGACCGGAACCCCGACCGCATCGAATTCCTT
>JAOTYQ010000655.1 GCA_029861725.1 Acidimicrobiia bacterium
GTCTTCTTCATCGATGTGTCCGAGCAACTCGATCGAGAGATCGCCTCCCGTACCGGCAAACAGCGGCTCGGTGAGCTCGGTGGCGTGGTAGCGATCGGCCGGACGGCCCGTCTGTCCATGCTCCCGTCGAGCGGCGATCAATCCCGCTGATCGTAGGGCGCTCAGGTGTTGTCGGACGGCGCTGGACGAGATCTCGAGGGTGGAGGCGAGCTGATCAGCGGTCGCTTCACCCTGCCGCTTCAACGCGACGAGCACGCGGCGCTGGGTCGGCGAGATATCAGCGCTGGTGGCGTCCACCACCCGATCATAGCACGATCGGCAGATTTCCTCAGTTTAACAACTGACAACTGTCATAAAGTGGGTACGGCCGATACAGTGGCTCATCACGGGCCGCGACTGTGCCGCACCCGAGCGTGTGACTGGTTGGAAGGGAGCTCAATGAAGGTTTGGATCGATCAGGATCTCTGCACCGGTGACGGCCTCTGTGCCGAAATCGCCCCCGATGTCTTCTTCGGGATGGATGATGGGCTGTATTACGTGAAAGAGTCGGCAAGCAACTTCGGCACAGAGAAGCTCTTCGACGGCGTAGCCAACCAGGCTGGCGCCGAGGGCACGGCCCGGATACCCGACGGCGGCCTCGACGGCGTCATCGAATCAGCCGAGGAATGCCCCGGCGAGTGCATCTTCATCGAAGTCGACGACTGAGACGTCGTCCGTGAACGCCACAGCCAGACCAAGAACAAGCAAGGATTCATCGCCATGACGACGACCGAGCAGAACACACAGCCACTGATCTCCCTCACTGAGGACGCAACCGCCAAGGTCGCAGAGATGTTGGCGGAGGAGGCCGACGAGCAGTTGGGGCTTAGGGTCGCAGTCCGCGCCGGCGGTTGCTCAGGCTTCTCCTATGAGATGTTCTTCGACGCTGAGACCAGCGCGGACGATCACGTAGCCAGCTTCGGGTCGGTCACCGTCAAGGTGGACTCGCACAGCGCTCCCCACCTCACCGGGGCCACATTGAACTACCGCGACGGCCTCCAGGACGCCGGGTTCAGCATCGACAACCCGAATGCCCAGCGCAGTTGTGGCTGTGGCCAGTCATTCAGCTGACCGCCGACACTCAACCGACGAGTAAGCGAGCGGGCCATGTACCTGGAGTCCGATGGACGACATCATTGCTGAGCAGAAGGACACGATGAGCGAACAACTTCGAGAGATCGAAGAACTGACCGAGGCGAGCTACGAGTACGGATTCAGTACTGATCTCGACACCGACATTGCTCCCCCCGGCCTGACCGAGGACACCGTTCGGCTTATCTCCGCAAAGAAGGATGAGCCCCCGTGGCTGCTCGAGTGGCGCCTCAAGGCCTACGAGGCGTGGACGTCGATGGACGAACCCGACTGGGCCAAGCTGAACATCGCCCCGATCGACTACCAGGGTTTGAGCTACTGGGCTGCTCCCAAGCAGAAGCCCGTCCTTGACAGCATGGACGATGTCGATCCCGAGATACGCGACATGTTCGACAAGCTCGGTATCCCGCTGCACGAACAGAAGCTGCTCAGCAACGTCGCCATCGACGCCATCGTCGACTCGGTCTCGGTCACCACGACGTTCAAGGCGACGTTGGCCGAGGCAGGGGTCATCTTCTGCTCGTTCTCCGAAGCCGTTCAGGATCATCCGGAGCTCGTCCGCGAGCACCTCGGCTCGGTGGTCCCGGTCCGTGACAACTTCTTCGCCGCCCTGAATTCCGCCGTCTTCTCCGACGGATCCTTCTGCTACATCCCGGCCGGCGTCCGCTGCCCGATGGAGCTGTCCACCTACTTCCGCATCAACTCCCAGAACACCGGCCAGTTCGAACGAACCCTCATCGTGGCCGAAGACGATTCTCATGTCTCCTACCTCGAAGGCTGCACAGCGCCCCAGCGAGACGAGAATCAGCTGCACGCTGCCGTCGTCGAGCTGGTCGCCAAGGACCGCGCCGAGATCAAGTACTCGACCGTGCAGAACTGGTACCCGGGCGACGAGAATGGCGTCGGCGGCATCTACAACTTCGTCACCAAGCGGGGCAGAGCCCACACCGACGCCAAGATCTCCTGGACCCAAGTCGAGACCGGATCGGCCATCACGTGGAAGTACCCCAGCGTGATCCTGCAGGGTGACCGCTCGGTTGGCGAGTTCTACTCGGTTGCCTTGTCGAGCAAACGCCAACAGGCCGACACCGGCACCAAGATGATCCACATCGGAGCCGACACCACCAGCAGCATCATCTCGAAGGGCATCTCGGCCGGCCACGGTCAGAACACCTACCGAGGCCTCGTCAAGGCCATGCGTTCGGCCGAGAACGCCCGAAATTACACCCAGTGCGACTCGCTGCTGATCGGGTCAGACTGTGGCGCCCACACCATCCCGTATATCGAAGTGAAGAATCCCACCGCCCAGGTCGAGCACGAGGCGTCAACCTCGACGGTTGGGGAGGACCAGTTGTACTACTGCCGCCAGCGCGGCATGACCGAAGAAGATGCGATGTCGATGATCGTCAACGGCTTCTGCCGTGAGGTGTTCAATGAACTACCGATGGAATTCGCCGTCGAAGCTCAGCGCCTGCTGAGCGTGAGCCTCGAAGGAAGTGTCGGCTGATGCTGCACGTCGAGAACCTCACTGCATCGATCGCCGGGAACCAGATCCTCAAGGGGATAGATCTCGACGTGGGAGCCGGCGAAGTTCATGCCGTGATGGGTCCGAACGGTTCGGGTAAGAGCACGTTCGCCCACGCCCTCGCCGGACGCGACGGCTACGAGATCAGTGGCACCGTCACGCTCGACGGAGCCGACCTGCTCGACCTGGAACCCGAGGAGCGCGCCGCCGCCGGCGTGTTCATGGGCTTCCAGTACCCGGTCGAGATCCCCGGGGTCAACAATATGTACTTCCTGCGCACCGCGCTGAACTCGGTGCGAAAGGCCCGCGGTGAGGAGGAGGTCGGTGCACGCGACTTCCTGGCCGTCGCCCAGGAGGCCATGGATCTGGTCGAGATGAAGACGGACTTCCTCAACCGCGCCGTCAACGCTGGGTTCAGCGGCGGCGAGAAGAAGCGCAACGAGATCCTCCAGATGGCCATCATGCAGCCCCGGCTTGCCGTGCTCGACGAGACCGACTCCGGCCTGGACATCGATGCCCTGCGGATCATTGCCTCCGGTATCAACGCCCTGCGGGGCCCTGATCGGTCGATGATCGTCATCACCCACTACCAGCGCTTGCTCGACTACATCAAGCCCGACTTCGTACACGTCCTCGTCGATGGTCGCATCGTCGAATCCGGCGACCACACGCTCGCCCTGCACCTCGAAGACCACGGCTATGCGGGCTTCGTCAACCACGACCTGGACAATGTGCCCGAGCAGCGTCTCTCGGCGGCGGTGTTGTGACAATGAGCTCCACGGCTACGCCAGAGTCCCCGTCGCTGGCGGCCCGGACCGAAGGGATAAGTGAGATCGACTATCCGACCTCGCGGGATGAAGCGTGGCGCTAT
>JAOTYQ010000108.1 GCA_029861725.1 Acidimicrobiia bacterium
GCGTCACGGCCGAGACCCTGCCCAGCTGGTGGACACGATCGGTCAGGCAGAGCCGGTCGGCCAGCGCGTCGATGGCCGACGCCTCGGTATCCGGCCGGCCGGTGATGACCACCGACAGGTCGTCGAAGCGGTCGCGCAGCCGGTCGAGGGCGACGACCAGATCGGCGTGGCGCTTGTGGCGGTAGGTGATCGCCGGCAGCAGGAGATACCGCCCATACCGTTGCCGGAGCCTGGCGTCCTCGGCGGGGTCGAGAACGCCGGGCTCGCATTCCTCGTGGCCGTGGCGCACGATCCGCAGCTTGTCCGGTCTCGTGCCGAGCACCTCGCTGATCCGGTGGGCGGTGAACTGGCTCGGGCAGATCACCAGGCGGGCAGCCCGCACCGAACGGGGGATCACGGTCGCAAGCCAGCGGTGCTTGACCGCCGAGAAGTGCTCGGGCATCTCGAGTGGCTGGAGGTCGTGGATGGTGACGATCGAGACCTGCGAGCGGACGAAGGGGACGACGCCACCGGCGTGGTGGAGCAGGTCGTCCCGGCGGCTCACCGCCGCCAACCAGGAGTTCTCGGCCGCGACCCGTCTCAGCTTCGACGGGCCGACCGGAGGACACACCTCGACCTCGAAGCGGGTCGCCAAATCGGGGTGGGCCTCGAACAGGCTGCGCTGCCCGTACAGCCGGAGCCACAGCTCGTCATCGTCGAGCTGATCCAGGGCCCGCAGGATCCGGAGCGTGTACTCCTCGGAGCCGCCGACGACGCCGGGGACCAGCCAAAGCAGATTCACTCCGATCGTCGCCATCAGCGCCCTCCCGCGGCCTCACGGAACACGGCCACATAGCCGCAGGCCGTCGCCGACCACGACAGGTGCCGGGCCCGCTCCAGGCCGCGCTCGACGCGTCGCATCGTAGTGGCGTCGCCGCGCAGCGCAATCTCCAACCCCGCAACGATGGAGGCGACGTCGGTGGGGTCGACGAGCTCCGCGGCTCCGCCGGCCACCTCCTCTGTGGCGGTACCGGCCCCGGTCACGACCGGTGTCCCATGCGCCATCGCCTCGAGTACCGGCAGCCCGAACCCCTCGACGAGGGACGGCAAGGCCAGGGCCGATGCCGACCGGTACAGTCCGCTCAGCTGCCGGTCGTCGACCTCGCCCAGCCGGACGGCCCGACGACCGAGCGGGGCCAGCACGTCCTCCCCATCGAGCTGCCACCCCGAGGGACCGACGACCGCCAGCGGGGGTCCGTCGAGCCGATCGATCGCCGCCACCAGCCGAGGGAGGTTCTTGCGGGGCTCCATCGTGCCCACCCACAGGACGAAGCACTCGGGAAGGCCGAACGAGTCGCGGATCTCCTCGGCCTCGCTCTGGTCGCACAGAGGCGGCCCGACACCCCAAGGCACCACTCGGACACGAGCGGGATCGACCCCATGGCGAGCGCAGTCGTCGGCCACGACGCGCGACGGGCAGACGATCAGCGCCGCTCGCTCCTCCACGGCGGCCCAGGCCCGGGGGAAGAAGGAGCGGCCCCGGCGGCTGCTTCGCTCCGGGTTGTCGAGGAAACCGAGGTCGTGGACGGTGGCCACCATCGGCGCTCCGCTCGGCACGGGGATCATCGTTGCCGCCCACGCCACATCGACCGGGCCCGTCCAGCGCTCGACCGCCGGACGGTTCCATCGGATCCAGCTCTCGTACAGCGCCGGCCGAGGCACCGGAAGGTACCGTACCGGATCGAGCCCGGTCGCCGGCTCACCGGCCGGGCGACGTCGCGACGGCCGATGCCATGCCGCAACCGGCGCGAGCGAGATCGCCTCGATCTGCTGGAGCGCTCGGAGGGTCTCCCTCGTCGCCCGGGCGGTGCCGCCCGGGACGCGGTGCCAGTACTGCTCGACGGGGACGGCGACTCGAAGGGACACACCGCTGATTGTCGCAGCGGTCGCCCGCCGACCGGTGCATATTGTCCGGCGATCGCGTGGTCGACAGGTTAGAGGAGCTGCTCGAAGTACGCCGCGGTCCTGGCGACACCCTCTTCGAGTGGTACGACGGGCTTCCAGGAGAGCTTGGTCGTGGCCTCGGTCAGGTCGGGTCGGCGCCGTGTGGGGTCGTCCTGGGGTAGCTCGGCGAGAACGATCTCGCTCGAGCTGTTCGTGACCCGGAGCACGACCTCGGCCAGCTCGAGCATCGTGAACTCCACATCGTTGCCGATGTTGATCGGACCGGTGTGAGGTCCGTCCAGCAGGGCCAGCTGGCCGGCGATCTGGTCGTCGACGTAACAGAAGCTCCGCGACTGCGACCCGTCGCCGTACACGGTAATCGGCTCGCCCCGAAGGGCCTGGTTGATGAAGTTCGACACCACCCGCCCGTCGTCGGGCCGCATCCGGGGACCGTAGGTGTTGAAGATGCGCACGATCCGGACGTCAACGCCGTGGTGGGTGTGGTACGCCATCGTCATCGCCTCGGCGTAGCGCTTGGCCTCGTCGTAGACACCGCGGGGCCCGATCGGGTTCACGTTGCCCCAGTACGTCTCCGGTTGTGGGTGGACGGCCGGATCGCCATACACCTCGCTCGTCGAGGCGAGGAAGAACCGCGCACCTTTGACCAGGGAGAGCCCGAGGCAGCGGTAGGTCCCCAGCCCCCCAACCTTGAGGATCTGGATCGGGATCCGATCGAAGTCGACCGGCGACGCCGGCGATGCCAGGTGCATGACCACGTCAACCGGGCCGTCGACGGTGATGCGCTCCGATACATCGTGCTCGACGAAGGAGAACCTCGGGTTGTCGACCAGCGAGGCGATGTTGTCGATACTGCCGGTGCACAGGTTGTCGATGCAGACCACCTCGTCGCCCCTACCGAGGAGCGCCTCACACAGGTGCGATCCGAGGAACCCGGCACCGCCGGTGACGACTACGCGCTTCACGTTCGAGAGGATACGGCGGTCAACGGCCGACGCCGCGATACACGAAGCCGCGGCGCCGCGGGATCGACGGCTCGAGAAGGTTGCGAGCGTCGACGATCGTCTTGCCCAGCATGATCTCGGCCATCTTGTCGAAGTCGAGGCCGGTGAACTCATCCCATTCGGTGAGGATGGTCATCATCGATGCGCCCTCGGCCGCGGCGTACGGGTCGCTGGCGAGCTCGATGTCGAGATCCGGGTACATCTCGACAAGTCGGTTGTCGTCGGGAACGACCGCGGGGTCGTAGGCCTTGACCCGGATTCCGGCGGAACGGACTCTGCGGAGGATCTCCACAGCGGGCGACTCTCGCAGATCGTCGGTCCCGGCCTTGAACGTCAGGCCGAGGGCAGCGATGTGAGTGTCGACCATCGACGGGTCGATGGCGTCGAGCACCTTCTGGGCGGTCCGGTCGAACTGGTCATCGTTGACCCGCAGGACCTCGTCGAGAAAACGGAAGTCGTAGCCGGCCTCCTTGGCGATGTTGGCCAAGGCCCGCGTGTCCTTCGGGAAGCAGCTTCCGCCCCATCCGGGGCCGGGACGGAGGAACTCCCGACCGATGCGGGAGTCATAGCCCATGCCGAGAACTACGTCGTTCACATCGGCGCCGACCGCTTCGCAAAGGGTGGCGATGGCGTTGACGAACGAGAGCTTGGAGGCAAGGAACGCGTTCGACGCGTACTTGATCGTCTCGGCCGAGACCGGGTCGGTCACCATGACCGGAGCGGCGATGCGAGCGTAGAGGCTGGCGACGCGGATCGCAGCCTCGGCGTCGCGGGAGCCGATCACGACGCGATCGGGTTGGAGGAAGTCGGCGACGGCGGTGCCCTCCCGCAAGAACTCCGGATTGGAGACCACAGCGGCATCGGACCGTCCCAACACCCGGGAGACGACCCGGGTGGAGCCGACCGGGACGGTCGACTTGTTGACGACAACGCTGTTGTCGGGCAGGACGGGGCCGATCTCGGCCGCCGCCCCCTCTAGGTAACTCAGGTCGGCGGCACCATCGGCCCCCTGTGGCGTTGGCACGCACAGGTAGTGGAACTCGGCGCTCTTCGACGCTTCGGCCGCACCGACGACGAACCGGAGCGTTCCTGAACGAATGCCCTCGTCGACCAGCCGGTCCAGGCCCTTCTCGACGATGGGGATCTCGCCGATACGGAGGCGGGCGACCTTCTCCTCGTCGATGTCGGCGCAGACGACGTCGTGACCGAGGTGTGAGAAGCACGCACCGGTGGTCAGCCCTACATAACCGGTGCCGATTATGGCGATCGTTGCCACGATTCCTCCTGCGACGTCGCAGCCGTCGCTGTTCGAAGCGCCCCACGCGGTTCGTCCAACCTCCGTAGCTTACGCGCCGGCCGGGAGCAACAAGACAGGGTGAAATTGCTGTCTTGCTCATCCGCAGCCGACCGGAGAGAGGCCGGTGGAGGCCGCTTCCAGAGCGACTTCTCCCACGATCGTCGGGCCGGCGGGAGCCGGTTGTTCCTGCTCGATTTTTCCCTCATCACCGGTATCGCCGGCGGTCGAGTCGGCCGCCGAGGCCTCTGTCGTCGTGGGTCCGCCGTACCCGACGGCGGGGTTATCCACAGGCGATGGTGGCCAGTTCGGGATCACCGGGGCGGCCTGGTCGGCCTCGTCTAGCGGGGCGGCCGGCACCGCGCCCGGTCCGACGGTCACGACGACGTTGCGCCCCCGAAGGTGGGGGAGCTCGATCAGGCGAACGTCGGTCGCACCGTCTGGTCCGACGGGCCCTGGAGCCCTGAGCCCGGCGAGGACGATGTCGGCCGCCTGCGCGCCGCCCGGGCCGTGCTGGATCGTCAGGCCCGGCCCGACTTGGGCCGGCGTCCCCGGCCCCAGATCGAAGCCGGTGGCGACGAGGTGGTCGGCGACGGGCGCGACCTCAGCCGGCAGCCTGGTCGGCCCGTCGAGCCCAACGGCGAGCGCCTCGTCGTAGTGAAGCGACACCTCGACGGTGTCCGGCGAGTCGAACGGCTCGCCGTTGAAGAGCGCGACGACACCCTCGGCGCGATCGTGATGGGGGATCAGCACTCGGTTGGCACCGACGGTTCCGTCGCTCGCCGGGTAGGTATAGGTCTGCAGGTCGCCAGGCTCGAAGCTGCGGTACGTGCTGCTCAGGTCGATCAAGAGCGATGGGGTCAGCTCCTGATCGATCGCGACGTTCTCGACAGCAGCATCGATGAGGTCGGCGAGCACCAACGGGTTGCGGGCGCCGAGATCGATCGCCTTCTGCATCAGCCGCTGCAGGAAGTCCTGCTGTCGCTGGATACGACCGAGGTCGCTCGTCGGGTCGGTCACCCATCGGCCGTCAGCGTTCATCGTCTGGTAGTAGCGCGACCGTACATAGGCGAGCGCTTGCTCGGGGCCGAGCGAATGACACCCGGCCTGCTCAACGATGAAGCCGGTCTGGCTCCTCGGCTTGGGCACGGCGTTGACGTTCCAGTCCCTTGCCGGCGCATCGAAGGAGACGTCGACCGAGCCGACCGCTTCGACCAGGCCCTGGAATCCGGCGAAGTCGACGTTGACGTAGTGATGGACCGGGATGTCGAAGGTCTCCTCGATCGTGTCGATGAGCGTGGCGGGCCCACCGACGAGGAACGCTCGGTTGATCCGGTCCTCGCGCTGCGTCCCGGCGATGGGCACCCACAGATCTCGTGGCAGCGACAGCAGCGCAACGCTGCCGGTCCGCTCGTCGATGTGGGCGACGATGATCACGTCGCCGAAACGCTCGCCCTGCCGTCCGAGCTGGATCGGATCGTCGGGGTCGAGGGCGGCCGAGCTGTCGGACCCGACGAGAAGAATGTTGATGACCCGAGCGCCGGACGGGACCTCGCCGAGCTCGGTGAGCGACCGGTCGAGGGCGACCCGGTTGATGGCGGACGCACGATCGCTCGCGTAGCTCAGCAAGCCGGCGACGCCGAGACAGACCGCGATCAGAGCGAGGTTCAGGACGAGCACGAGACGCTGACCCCAGCTCCTGCGGACGCGAGCGGGCTCGGAGCGGTCGAGGAACGGGTTCACCGGACGGTGCCCGCCGGCCGATCGGCGGCTGGGATCAGCCGCTCGGGTTGGATGGCGAGCAGCGTGCCCTCCGCCACCGACACGGTGGCGAGCGGTTGCTCGAAGTAGTTGCTGACCCCACGGCTCGAACCGGAGCGTAGGGACTCATTGCGCAGCGGGTAGCCGAGGCCGACGGTGGTCACGCCGTGTGCGTCACCATGCATCGATAGGAGGGAGACGAGCTCACCAGGGTCGCCCTGCAGCTGCCGCTCGGTGTGCACGACCGAGACGAGCGAGGTCTGGACGAGCCCGTCGATCCGCACGGCGGCAAACCGGCGGGCGGCGAGCACCGCGAAGTTGGCGAGCAGGTGGTCGAGGCGTCCGCCACCGATGCCGGCCACCACGATGTGGTCGGGCTCGGCGGCCAAGGCGTGATCCAGGGCGATCTCCAGGTCGGTCTCGTCCTTGGCTGACGGGTGGCGATCGATCGTGGCGCCGACCTCGGCCGCCCAGGCGAGGCCCTCGTCGGTAACCGAGTCGAAGTCCCCAACGACGAGGTCGGGGACGCGGCCGAGCGCGCGTGCGTGGTCTATCCCTGAGTCTGCGGCGATACACATTGCGGCGGGTGGTAGTGCTCGTTGAACCTGCGGGCTTGGCGTCGTGCCTCCAGCCAGAAGCAGGACGGTTCCAGGCATCGACTGGCAGCGTAGGCGACCGGAGCGCCGAGGTGGTTCACGGTGGTGGCGGTTACCCAGGCCGGCGCCGTGACCGGTACCGTTCAGCCCAGGAGACCACGACCGAGGCGTGCCCATGTTGAAGCGGACCCTGTTCGACGACGATCACGAGCTGTTCCGGGACTCGGTGCGGGCCTTCATCGACAAAGAGATCGTCCCCCACGCCGATGACTGGGAGCGGGCCGGCGTGGTCGACAAGGCGATGTTCCGCAAGGCGGGGGCCAATGGCTTCCTCGGCATGGAGATCCCGGAGGAGCACGGTGGCGGCGGGGTCGACGACTTCCGGTTCAACGTGATCATCGACGAGGAGATCCAGCGGGCCGGTGTGTTCGCCTCCGGTATGTGCATCACGTTGCACAACGACATCTGCCTGCCCTACTTCACGAACCTCGCCGACGACGACCAGAAAGCCCGCTGGCTACCTGGCATCGCGTCGGGTGAGTTGATGACGGCGATCGCCATGACCGAGCCGAGCACCGGGTCGGACCTGGCCGGGATCCGCACGACTGCGCTGCGCGACGGCGACAGCTACGTCGTCAACGGCTCGAAGACGTTCATCACCAACGGCATCAACGCCGACCTCGTGGTCGTGGCGGCCAAGACCGACCCGTCACAGGCTCACCGGGGCATGAGCCTGCTCGTCGTCGAGGAAGGGATGGAGGGGTTCAGCCGCGGCCGCAACCTCGACAAGATCGGCCTTCACGCCCAGGACACTGCCGAGCTGTTCTTCGAGGACGTCCGGGTGCCGGCGGACAACCTGCTCGGCCAGGAAGAGGGACAGGGCTTCTTCCATCTGGTGCAGAACCTGCCCCGGGAGCGCTTGTCGTTGGCGGTCGGCTCGGTCGCCCACGCCTGGACCGCGTTCGAGTGGACGCTCGAGTACTGCCGGGACCGTAAGGCGTTCGACCAACCGATCGGCTCGTTCCAGCACTCGAAGTTCACGCTTGCCGAGATGAAGACCGAGCTCGATATCGCCCAGGTGTTCATCGACCGCCAGACTCAGGCCTATCTCGACGGCGACCTGACCGCCGACGACGCCGCCGAGGCGAAGTGGTGGTGCAGCGATCTCGAGGGTCGGGTGATCGACCGGTGCCTCCAGCTGCACGGCGGCTACGGCTACATGGAGGAGTACCCGATCGCCCGAGCCTGGCGCGATGCCCGGGTGCAACGCATCTACGGCGGCACGAACGAGATCATGAAGGAGATTGTTGGTAGGTCGCTGGGTTTCTGACGGCCTCATTCATTGAGCGTTTTGCCTGGTCAAGCAGGTAGTTCGGCTCTCGAATGGCCCGACCTCATCGACCCATCGCGCGTTCATCGCGCGCAATCTCCGCCGAGCAACAGTCGACACTCCGTTGGCCTGGCATGAGCGATCACTCGGGTTCTCTTGATGCGCCACGCATACCCCGGAGGGAGGAGGCGATGTCAGCGATCCCGATGTCGTCGGCCGCAACCATCATCACCAGGCCGTACACATCATCGTTGGATGCGTGACTGACGCCCGCATCATTGAGTTCGAGGAAGACTGCGGTCGCGAGCCAGCCCAACCGCTTGTTCCCGTCGACCATGGGATGGTTGTTCACGATCGAGTGGAGCAATGCGGCTGCCTTCTCCCAGATGTCGGGATACGCGTCCTCCCCGAAGGCAGTGGCCTCCGGACGGGCGGCGGCCGCACCGAGGAGGCCCATGTCACGAATCGGCGGAGGTTCACCGAGTATCCGCCGTGCTAATTCGATGAGGTCTTCGAGATCGAGATACTCGTATGACGACGTCACTCGGCGAGACGGCGCAAGGCCTCAGCGTGCTGGCTCACGATAAGCTCCGCCGCCTCGCCGACCCGGTCGCGATGACGTGAGCGAGCGACGAACTCTCGCACAGCACGACGGGCGGCTTCCTGCATCGAGATGCCCTCGAGCTCCGCCCGCTCCTTCAGTGCAGCCTGTTCTTCGTCGGTCAAGCGTAGTGTCATGGCCACGCGTCAGATGGTATCAGTTTGATACTACTCTGCCAAGCTGGTCCGAAGACGGCTCTCGTACCTGTCAGCTAGGCACGAGCGGCGCCCACAGTCCGGCATTCCCCCGGCCGCCCAGCATCCGTCACCCGAGCTTGAGAACGCCAGCGTCAGCAGCAATGGCAGTTCCCCACCGGCTGGCCGGCCACAGTCCAGGTTGAACTCGTACGCGATCCCCTCCTCGTCGTAGATCGTGACCACGACCGGCAGCTCCTCAATCTGCCGCTTGAGCTCCCGGTCCCGCTTCCTCTTCGGCCGCCGCTCGCGGTTCGGGCCGCGGCTGGGCTTGCTCATCGCCCCTCCCCCGCCATCGCGCGCATCGCGCGGCCGGTTCCGTTCGCAGATGTTCAGCCAGTGGGCTCCTGTCCGGGAACAGTGCGTTGTCGGGCCGCTCGCGGTCTCCGTCGACTTCCTTCTGATCATGAAGGAGATTATTGGGAGAAGCTTGGGGTTCTGACCGTTTCCCCTGGCCAGCGACAGTGCCAGGCATTCTCCAACCAGCTAAACGGGCTCGAGCCGAACGCTCACGGCAAGCGCTGAAGTGAGCATGTCGAGGTCGTCAGGGTCGGAGGTGAGAATCACAACGTCCTCCCGACGAGCAAGCGCGGCCGCTGCTACGGCCACGGAGGAGTCAATCACGTCCGATGAACCAGTCCTGCCGCAGAGCAGACCGGCGGCGCGAGCACCTGCCCCGTCGAGCGGAACTTCGTCGCAGTGCTGAAGCGCTCGTGACAACAGCGCCTGCCGTCGACCATCGCGCCAGGCCTGGCCGATCGCGCCCGCAGGAACCTGTACAACACTGCCTGAGTCTGAGGCCACGCGGAGCATCGCCCAGACGGCGCGGTCATTTCGATCAAGCGCAATCAGCGCCCCTGCATCCAACACCAGCGCCGTGCTCACGAGCCAAGCCGGTCCCGAGCGACAGCGAGCTCCTCCTCGGTGAACGGGCCATGGTCAGACTCCCACTCGGCAATGACGTCACGCAGGCCCCGCGTCGCCAGCCGCCGTCGAGCTGCGTCAGCCAACCAGGCCGACAGATTCTGCGCGTCAGCGTCCGCAGCCTCCTTCACTGCGGCCGCGAGCTCGGCGTCCAGGGAGACGGTCACCCGTTCGACAGCCATGAGCTGATCATACTTGTTCATACTGATCCGAACAACAGCCCCGGCGGCTCCATATGCCCGGCAACTCCTCGATCTGGCGCTTCAACTCCCGGTCTCGCTTCTTCTTCGGGCGGTTTCTCCGGACTCGGTTACACGGGCTCGAAGCCGAACTCACTCCAAGCGCTCGGATCGCAGACCCGATGTCGGCGACAGCGAGATCTTCGCCTGTGACAGGCCCGACAGGATGCAGGTCGAGCTTGCTGCCACAAGCCGAGTCGTGGGCGGCGCATGGTCGGAGCCGCCCACGACTCGGGAGAGGTCAGGGATTGATGTCAAAGGTTCGCAGGTAGTCCTGGGCCACTTCCGACACTGGCTCGCCCGCCGCGACCCGCCGGTTGAGCTCGGTGATCCGCGACTGTGACAGTGGCCCGAGGATGTCGCCGACGAGGTCGTTGAAAGCATCGGGGGCTTGCTCGTACAGCGAGGTCGGGATGTTGAGCGAGACGTTGTAGACGTAGAACACCCCGGGGTCGACCACCGTCGTCAGATCGAGCTCGTCTATCCGTCCATCGGTGGTGAAGACCTCGCCGAAGTCGCACTCGCCGCTCGCGACAGCACCGTAGACGTCGGCTGCATCGTCGAAGACCCGAAGTCGCTCGGTCGGGATCGTGAAGCCGGTTTCCTCCTCGAACAGCACGAGACCGTCGGCCCGACCAGGGAACTCAGGCTCGACGCAGACGACAGTGTCGTCGTTGTCGTCCAGATACTCGGCCATCGCCTCGAGATCGAACGCATCAACGCTGTAGCGCGTCGCAAGCGTCTCGTCGGCGATGTCGGGAGACACGACGAAGCCGTAGGTGTCGTTGAACGTCGACCGGCCGATCCACTCGATCTGGTTCTGGGTTCGGTCGGCCTCAGCCACCGCTTCGGTGAGCTTCCCACCGTCGGGGTCGGGATCGCTGTTGCCCAGGTGCTCGACCCATCCAGTGGAGTTGTATTCCCAGTAGGTGTCGATATCTCCGTTGAGCAGAGCCGCACGCGTGGTCGGTGTGTCGCCGGTATCCGTGCTGTCGGTCACGTCGGCTCCGCGAGCGGCGAGTGCTTGGATCAGGATCTCGCTCAGCACGTACTGCTCGGTGAAGTTCTTCGAGCCAACGTTGACGTTGATGCCCTCGAACGCATTTGCTGCGTCGGTGTCGCCGTCGTCGTCGCCGCAACCGGCCGCCACGAGCACGAACGCCAGGGCGAGGGCGATCAGTCGTCGGGTGCCCATCATGCCTCCACCTCCAGGGTCTCAACCGGCGCATCGCCCAGTTCCTCTTCGAGCTTGATGATCTCCAGCTCCTCACGGAACCCTCGGCGCATGCTGTAGATGGCAACCAGGATCACGACTGCGAAAACGATGCCACTGGCCACTGCCGCCGACTGCAGCGCCAGCAGCCCACCGCCGAGCAACAGGATGGCGGCCACCGCTCCCTCCATGACCGCCCAGAACACCCGCTGGGGCACTGGAGAGTCGAGCTTCCCACCCGACGTCAGATGATCCACGACGAGGGATCCAGAGTCCGATGAGGTGACGAAGAACGACACAACGAGAACGATCCCCACGAAGGAGGTGATAGCTGTCAGAGGGAACGCTTCGAGCAAGTCGAACAAGGCTGTAGCCACGTTCTCGTTCACGGCAGCCGCGACATCGCGGGTGCCATCGATCTGGGTCTTGAGTGCAGCACCGCCGAAGGTCGACATCCACAGGAACGACAGGAGCGAGGGAATGAGCACCACCCCGACGACGAACTCCCTGATGGTCCGACCCTTCGACACCCTGGCGATGAACATGCCGACGAACGGGGCCCACGAGATCCACCAGCCCCAGTAGAAGACCGTCCAGCCGTTCTGCCAGGTCCCGCCGCTGAGGGACTCGGTCCAGAAGGCCAGGCTGGGCAACGTCTGCACGTAGGCGCCAGTGCTCTCGATGAACGTGCCCAAGATGAACACGGTCGGCCCCACGATCAGCACGAACGCCAGGAACACCGCCCCCAGATTGAGGTTGAGCTGGCTGAGGCGCTTGACCCCACCGTCGAGCCCGGCCACGACCGACGCCGTAGCGGCCAGGGTGATTACCGCGATCAGCACCACTTGAAAGCCGGTGTTGTCCGGCGTGCCGAACAAGAAGTCCATGCCGGCCGACACCTGCTTGACCCCGAACCCGAGCGACGAGGCCAGCCCGAACAGTGTGGCGATCACGGCGATCGTGTCGATGAGGTTGCCCCAGAAGCCGTAGATCCGCTCACCGAGGATGGGGTAGAAGACCGATCGCATGGTCAGTGGCAGTCCCCGGTTGAAGGTGAAGAAGGCCAAGGCCAGGCTGACCAGAGCATAGATGCCCCACGGGTGGAGGCCCCAGTGGTAGAAGGTCGTCACCATGGCCGCCTCGGCCGCCGCCGGCGTCTCGCCCTCGACCCCGAAGAACGGAGCCGGGCCCTGGTAGTGGTAGATCGGCTCGGCCACGCTCCAGAACATCAGGCCGATGCCCATCCCGGCGCTGATCAGCATGGCATACCAGGCGAAGTTGCTGAACTCGGGCAAGGCGTCGCGGCCACCCAAGCGAATCCGGCCGAACCGACTGAACCCGAAGGCCACGATGGCGATCAGGAAGATGTTGGCGGCCAAGATGTAGAACCAGCCGAAGTTGTTGCCGATGAACGCCAGGGTGTCCCCGAAGAAGGTTTCGGCCCGGTCCTGGAAGATGAGCGTCAACGCGAGGAAGATGATCAGGAACCCAGCAGAGAGGAACGTCACTTGGGGATGGATATCGAATCCCCACTTGACGATGTTGGTGTCGCCTGGCCGTCGCTCGACGATCTCCTCGTAGTACTGCGTCTCGGGGTCGACCTGGAGACCTTCGAACTCCTCTCGTTGCTCGACAGCACGTTGGCGTTCGAGCCGCTCCTGCTCTCTGGCCTCCTTCCGCAGCCGTCGCTCCCATATCTTGTCCTTCATAGGTCTCCCCTTCTTTGGTTGTCGTTTGGTGACGGCGGTTCAGCCGCCCCCCTCTTGCGAGCCGAACCATCGATCGTGGACCCGGTCGTACTCGCCCGATTCGATCAGCCCGAGCAACGATCGGTTGACTCGTTCCGCAAGGTCGCTATCTCTTGGCAGCACGAACCCGAACCCCCGTTCAGCGAAGGTTGTACCGGTCAGGCGAGTGCCGCCCCGAGCGTCGGTGGCCACGA
>JAOTYQ010000656.1 GCA_029861725.1 Acidimicrobiia bacterium
GCGGCGGTCGAGCGGCGTGAGCCGGCGGTGCTGGTGACCGTGATCGACACCCGCCGGTCGGTGCCGCGCCGGGCCGGCTCGAAGATGCTCGTCTACGGCGATGGCCGGAGCTCGGGCACGATCGGGGGTGGTGAGATGGAGGCTCGGGTGGTGGCCGCCGCCGCCGACGCCCTCGCCACGGGCCGTACCAGCCGGCTGCACTATTCCCTCCTCGACCCGTCGGCCGGCGACCCCGGCGTCTGCGGTGGAGAGGTCGAGCTGTACCTGGAGCCCTACATGCCACGAACGACCGTCTATGTCGTCGGCGCCGGCCACGTCGGTCGGGCCGTCATCGAGCTGGCCGATTGGCTCGGCTACCGGGTCGTCGCCTGGGACGACCGCTCCGAGGTGCTCGAAGAGACCGGTGGCGGCTTGGCCGACGGTGTGACGACGGTGACCGGCCCGATCGCCGACGCGGTCGTGGCCGAGCCGATCGACGCCCACACCCGGGTGGTGATGGTGACCCGCAACGCCGCGCTCGACGTCGAGCTGCTTCCGGTCCTCCTCGCCAGCCCCGCCACTTACATCGGACTGATGGGCAGCGACCGCCGGTGGGCCACGACCAGGCGGAAGCTGCTCGAGGCCGGCGTCGAGGAGGCCGACCTCGCCCGCGTGCACGCCCCGATCGGGGTGGAGATCTCGGCGGAGACCCCCGCCGAGATCGCCGTATCGATCCTGGCGGAGGTGATCAGCCACGAGCGCTCCGGCTGACCACCTGTGCGTCGTCCGGGGCGGCGGCGACCTCGCAACCGGCGTTGTCTGGCGCCTCCACCGGGCCGAGTTCCGGGTGCTCGTCACCGAGCTGCCGGCGCCTCTGACCGTCCGCCGAACCGTTGCGCTGTCGACGGCGGTCACCGACGGGACGGTGGCGGTCGAAGGACTGGTCGGACGACGGGTCGCGACGGTCGACGCTGCGCTCGCCGTCCTGGCCGACCGGTCGTGCTCCGAGGTCCCCGTGCTGGTCTCTCCCGATCTGCCGGCGCTGACCGGGGACGGTCCCTCGATCGTGGTCGATGCACGGCTGGCGAAGCGGAACCTCGACACCACCATCGACGATGCCCCGCTGGTCATCGCCCTCGGCCCGGGGTTCACGGCTGGTGTCGACTGCGACGCAGTGATCGAGACCGAGCGAGGGCACCGGCTCGGTCGAGCGCTGTGGACGGGGTCGGCGGCGGCCGACACCGGCACCCCGGGCCCGGTTGGTGGCCGCGCCGCCGAGCGGGTGCTGCGAGCGCCGACGGCGGGAGCGGTCTCCTGGCAGGTGGCGATCGGTGACCGGGTCACCACCGGCTCGACCCTCGGGTGGGTGGGGGACCGGGCCGTCGTCGCGCCGTTCGACGGGCTCGTCCGCGGTGCCATCCGCCCGGGCGCCGAGGTGATCGCCGGACTCAAGATCGGCGACGTCGATCCCCGGACCGACCTCGACTGCAACGAGATCAGCGACAAGGCCCTCGCCGTGGGCGGCGGGGCGTTGGAGGCGGCGATGACCTGGCTCGGGCGGGCCGTCCGGTGAGCAATGAGCCGATCCCGCTGACCGACCTCGCCCAAGTGCTCGGCCTGGGCGATCACGAGCACATCGCGATCGTCGGGGGCGGGGGCAAGACGACCACCCTCCACGCCCTCGCCGACCAGCTCTCCGGCTCACGCGTCGTCACGACCACGACCAAGATGGGCCACGACCAGCATCGCGGCCGCAAGCTGCTCCTCGGGCCGACCGACGAGGAGATCGCAGCGATCGGCTTGGGTGCTGACGCCGGTCCGCCAGTCGTGGCCTGGGGCGGGATCGAGGGGACCAAAGCGATCGGGATCGACCCGGAGACCTGCGATCGGTGGTTCGGACTGGTCGACCACGTGCTCGTGGAGGCCGACGGCGCCCGGCGCCGCCCGTTCAAGGCCCCCGGCTCGATGGAGCCGGTCGTGCCGCCGACGGCGACGGTCGTCGTGGTGGTGATGGGGGTCGATGCGCTCGGCCGGGTCATCGGCGACCAATGTCACCGCCCCCTCCGGGTCGCCGCACTGGCCGGGTGCCAACCCTTCGAGCGGCTCACCCCGGAACGAGCCGCAACCGTGCTCGTCCACGAGCGCGGGTTCGTCGCGTCCCGGCCGATCGGGGCTCGGATGGCCGTCGTCGTGACCAAGGTGTCGAGCGACACCGGCCCGGCCGTCGATCGCCTCGTCGCGTCGTTCGTCGAGCGTCGGGCCGAGCACGAGCGGACCAGCGATATCGCCATTGTTCCGGTTGCCGGTCACTGGGTGGGATCCGGTACACCCGAGCCACCGCCACAGTCCTCCTGGTGATCTGGCTGCTCGTCCGGTGGCACGGGTCCGACTACACCTTCGGCACCTCCAGCGTGCCGAGCCAGCTGACCGCCCGGATCGTCGACGGCGACAGCACGCCGCTGTGGATCCCGCTGGCGCTCGTCTCGATCGCCCCCTCCGCCTACGTGCCGGTCAGTGGCGCTCGGCTAGGTGCCTGGCCCGCTCCGCTTCGTAGTCGGCTTTCGGTCGGAAGTCGGCCTCGTCGCTGAAGGTCTCCGTGGTCCACGCCAGCAGCTCGTCGTCGTCTTGGAACAGGTCGACCGGGATGGCCTGGGGCTGGCTGACGTGGAACGGCGTGTCGGCGTAGATCTCGATGCCGTTGCCCTCGGGGTCCTTGAAGTAGCACGACCAGGTGTTGCCGTGCGACACGGGCCGGATCTTGACCCCGGTGTCACCGAGCCGTTTGGCCAGCGCCCGCACGGCGTCGATGCCAGAGGCCTTGAAGGCCATGTGGTCGACCGGGCCCGCTGGGTCGTCGTCGCCCCGCACCGGGAGCATCGCGAGCTGGTGGTGGTTGTAGGGATCCTGGGAGAGGAACACGATCTCGGCATGGAGCGGAGGCAGGTCGCCCCGGTTCGGGAGGTCGAGCGGCCCGCGGTCGACGACCTCGAACTCGAGGACGTCGGTGTAGAAGTCGAGCATGACGCCGAGGTCCCGGACCTTGAGCACCACGTGGGAGAACCCGAGCTCGAGCGCCATCTCACACCACCTCCTCGATCATCGAGATGTGCATCGCGGTGATCGGGTTGTCGAAGCCCTCGAACGCTGCTGTCCGCTCCGGCGAACCGGCGTAGTCGGCCTCGGCGGCGGTGAAGTCACCGGGGTGCGACACCGACCACACGAACTCGCCGGTGTCTCTGTCGGCGTAGGCGAAGTTCACGGTGAACCCGTACTTCTCCCGCACCGGGATGATCTTGGGGAACCACTCGACCAACCGGTCGAGCCCGCCCTCGGCAACCTCGTATCGTCGGAGCTGCGTAGCCATGCCACAAGCTACCGCCGTCCCACCCACCCCTCGAAATTTGATGACCCAACCACGCCAGAGGGGGATGAGCCAGCTTTTTTCGTCTTGGGCGATGGGGGAGACGGCGGGGAAGCCCGCAGCTCAGCCGCCGGAGAGGGTGGGGAGGAAGTGGACCTCGGCGCCGTCGGGGA
>JAOTYQ010000109.1 GCA_029861725.1 Acidimicrobiia bacterium
GGCGGTCGCCGGGTAGGAGGGCGGATGACGTGGCGGCCTCGCGCTCGACCGAGGCTCAACCGGCCCACAACCGAAGGGTTCGAGGATCTCGGCATGGCCACGGTTATGGGAAGCTTGCTGCTCCAGAACGGTGAACGGAGAGGCTCGGCAGTGCAGATTCGTCTTCTCGGCGGCGTCGATGCCATCACTGACGACGGGGACCCGATCGACATCGGCCCCGCCAAGTGCCAAGCCCTGCTCGCCGCGCTCGCGCTCTCGGCGGGCTCGGCGTTGCCGGTCTCGCGTCTCGTCGAGCTGGTCTGGGGCCAGGACCCTCCCCGGACGGCCGAAAAGACGCTGCAGTCCTACGTCACCCGGCTTCGCAAGGGCCTCGGGCCGGACTCGATCGAGCGGGCCGGGGCCGCCTACCGCCTGGTCGTTGACCCCGCATCGGTCGACGTCACACGATTCCAGCGCCACTTGGCAGCCCGCGACGTCGGTGCCGCCCTCCGGGAGTGGACGGGAGCTCCACTTGCCGGGCTGGATGCGCCCGGGTTGACGGGAACCGTGGACGGGCTGTTGGAGCAGTGGTTCGGCGCAGTGGAGAGCGATCTCGCGCTGCTGGTCGATCGCGACCCCGGCGAGGCCGTGGCCGTCCTGACCGAGCTGACGGCGCAGCATCCGTTCCGCGAAGGCCTCTGGGCGTTGCTGATGACCGCCCTGTACCGCGGCGGACGCCAGGCCGATGCACTTGGCGCCTACCGGCGCGCCCGCCAGCACCTCGTCGAGGAGCTGGGCGTTGAGCCCGGACCCCGCCTGCGCGAGCTCGAGGCGCTGATTCTGGGTCAAGATGACCGCCTCGACATTGCGCCGGCCTCGACCACCGCGCTCATGCCGCCGACCGGCACCGTGACCTTCGGCTTCAGCGACATCGAGGGGTCCTCCCGGCTGTGGGCCGCACACCGGCAGGACATGGCCAGCGCCGTTGCCCGCCACGACGACATCGTGCGTGCCATCGCCGCCGACCACGACGGCTACGTCTTCGCCACCGGTGGCGACTCGTTCGGCGTGGCATTCCACCGCGCCGGCGACGCCGCCGGATGGGCCGCCGACCTGCAACAGGCCATGGCCCGCGAGAGGTGGCCCGGCCGCATCGAGCTGAGGGTCCGGATCGGCCTGCACACCGGTGAGGCCGAGGAGCGGGCAAACGACTACTTCGGGCCGGCGGTCAATGTGGCCGCACGGATCGCGGCCGCAGGGCACGGCGGCCAGACGCTGGTCTCGCCGGTGACGGCCGCGCTGGTCGACGGTCAGGGCCTGCACGATCTCGGCACGTTCCGATTCGATGGCGTCGGTGCCGACCTGAACATCTCCCAGCTCGGCGCCGGCGAGCACCCTCCGCTGCGTACCGACGAGACCCGTCGCGGGAACCTTCCTCGGCGAACAGGCCGCCTCTTCGGGCGCGATCGTGAGCTCGACGTCGTCGCCCAGGCCATCGCCGCCGGCCCCATAGTCACCCTGGTCGGCCCTGGCGGCATCGGCAAGACCAGGCTGGCGTTGGCCGCGGCCCGGATCGCCGAGGTCGACCTCCACGACGGGGCCTGGTTGGTCGAGCTGGCCGAGATCGCATCGTCGGCTGATGTCGCTCGGGCGCTCGCCGACATCCTCGACGTGACCGAGAGCCCCGGCCACACGCTCACCGAGTCGATCGTCTCCCATCTCGAGCTCCGCCAGACGCTGGTGCTTTTCGACAACTGCGAGCACGTCGTGGAGGGCGTCGCCACTCTGGCACAGACGATGGCCAGCGGCTGCCCAAAGCTGAAGGTGCTGGCGACGTCTCGCGAGGGTCTCGGCGTGGCCGAGGAGCGACTCGTCGTCGTCGGCCCTCTCGACGCGGCGGGACCGGCCGTCGAGCTGTTCGACGAGCGGGCTCGTTCCGCCGACCCTTCCTTCGATCTCGATGCCGATCGCCACGAGGTGGAGGAGATCTGCCGGCGTCTCGACGGCGTCCCGCTGGCCATCGAGCTCGCCGCAGCCAGGGTCCGGAGCCTGTCGCCGGCCGACCTGGTCGCGCGCCTGGATGATCGGTTGCGCCTTCTCACCGGAGGCCGTCGGAGGAGTGTCGAGCGCCATCGGACGCTGCGGGCGACGATCCAGTGGTCGTATGACCTGCTCACACCGCCCGAGCAAGTCCTGTTCCGGCGGCTGTCGATCTTCGCAGGCTCGTTCGACCTCGCAGCGGCCGAAGCCGTAGCCGCCGACGACGAGCTGCCGGTCGAAGAGGTGAGCGGCCTTCTGGGCGACCTGGTCGGGCGGTCGATGGTCGTGGTCGAATCGGGCGCCTACGGCCGCCGGTTCCGCTTGCTGGAGACAATGCGGCAGTTCGCCGCCGAGCACCTCGGCGCGGCCGGCGCCAACGATCGGACGGCGGCGCGGCACGCCGGGTTCGTTCGCGACGAGGTCACGCGGCTGGGCGGGCTGCTCGTGAGCAACGACGAGATCGAAGGCGCGGCGCGACTGGCCGAGCTGTGGCCGAACGTGCGCGCGGCTGTCCACTGGGCCTTGGCCGTCGAAGACCGTGACCTCACGACGGACTTGCTGCGGCCCATCGCCCTCCAGATGTTCGTCCGCCGTGGCCTCGGCGAGATCGCCGACTGGACCGAGGGTCTGTTGGCGATCACGCCTCCCGACGACGAGGAGACCATTGCGACCGGTCTCCTCTGGGCGGCGATGCACTACTCGATGACGCAGGACCGCGAGCATTTCCGGCAGCTCATCGAGGACAGTGGGGCCTCGGATCATCTCTTCGTTCGTTACGCCTACCTCGTCGGTGTCGAGGACGACGATTTCTCGACGCTGGAGGTTGGCCCGCTCGTCGTCGCCGAGATGCGGCGGCTTGGTCAGGAGTCGTACGCCCGCGTGTTCGAGGTATTCACGGCGGCCGCGTTGATGACGTCCGGTCAGTTCGCCGAGGCCCGGGCCAGACACGAAGCCCTGGCTGAGGTGTTCCGGGCCGAGGGCCCGCCCTCATTCCTCAATTGGACCCTCTACCTGCTCGGTGCGTCCGCGGCCTTTCAAGGGGACCATGAGCTGGCCGATCGCTACTGGGAGGAGTTGACTGCCATCGAATTGCCCCCGAGGACCAACTCGCCCAACGAGACGCTGTCGGCCCGAGCCGCGTTTCGGCAGGGACGTCGCCACGAGGCCTTCCGGATCCTTCGGAGCTACATCGACGAGCTGCTCGAGGTGGACAACATGGCCGGCACCGGAATCGTCGGCATCGAGTTCGTCAACATGATGACCGCCGTCGGTCGCCTGACCGATGCCGGTGTGATTCTCGGGCACCTCGACGCATCCGGACTGCTCGGCGTCGAGGGCCCGGGATTCAAGGTGCTCGTCACCGACGCGGTCTTGGTCGTGGGAGCTGACCCGGACGCGGCAGCGGCCCGGGAGCACGCAGCCGCCCGCCGGCTGGACGAACGCGCCGCGCTGTCCTACATGTGGCGTGTCCTCGGCGAGCTCGTCGATGGTGCCGCTCGGCAATGACGACGCCCGATCAGACCCACGACATCTTCGAAGGCACCGAGCAGATCCAGCAGCTCGTGATCAGCCGGGCGATCTCGGGTCTGCGGATTGAGTAGTCGGCCCAGGCGAGGGCAACAGCCCGACCTTCGGTGAGGTGATCGTCGGCGGTGACGCCACACTCCGCAGCTGGCCAAACGTGGTACTGACCTACGGCGCGACCGGACCCAGAGCCCAGAAGCCCATGAATGGTCGGTGCAGACCATGGAACTGACCGAGGGCGGAGTCCTGGTCATGACGGGCGTGGGTTGGGACACGGGTGCGCACTGCTGCCCTGACCTCTCAGTCGTCGTCGAGGTGGCCCTCGGTGGTGACCACGTGCTCTACGAACTCGAGCACACAGAAGTTCCCGGGTAGCCCCTGGTCTACCCACCCTTTTATCCCCGATGTGGGGGGTCAGCCACGGTCACTTACGCGCAGCAGACCCGGCGATAGGGGATGCATGTGGCGCGTGAGGGTGCTGTGTTCGTGCTCGGTGATAGGCCAAGCTCGTGGCCGCCGAGCTGGCGGTCAAGCCGGCCCGCAATGCCGGCGGTCGCAAGCTGCGCCAGCTGCTCGATGAGTGGCTCGGATCAAGATTCCCGGCTGGGCCGACCTCACGATCCGGGATCAGACGAGCTGGGCCAAGCAAGTCGTCGCCGACCCGCGGAATTCGACCCAACGCTCGCTTTGGCCTTCACTCGACCCGGCTCCTCGAGCCACGCTCGGTGCCGCGGCCCCCTTGCACGAATTGGCATTCTTACTCCGCGCTCGCAGACTGGGCCCTCGTGCGCATCACTGGACCGAAAGAAGCAGACGGCGAACGCCGTGTCGCCGTGACACCAAAGATCGCTCGTCGACTCATCGAGAGCGGGCACAGCGTCGTCGTCGAGTCCGGCCTGGGCGAGGCGGCGGGGTTCCCCGACCGCGCCTATCTGGACGAGGGGGTCGTGGTGAGCGCCGACCCGCTCGAAGGAGCCGACCTGATCCTGGTCGTGGGCCCGCCGCCGCCCGCTCTGGCGGCCCGCATACGCGAGGGCGCTGCGTTGGTGGGGTTCCTCGACCCCTTCGCGGCGGACGACCTGATCAAGACGCTCAGGGATCGACGGATCACGGCCTTTGCCATGGAGGCGATTCCTCGAACGACCCTCGCGCAGAGCATGGATGCCCTCTCCTCACAGGCCTCGGCGGCCGGCTATCACGCAGTACTCCTCGCGGCGACGGCCACACCGCGGTTCTTCCCGATGATGATCACGGCGGCCGGCACCATTCCCCCGGTCAGGCTGCTGGTTCTCGGGGCAGGCGTCGCCGGCCTCCAGGCGATCGCCACGGCCAGGCGGCTCGGCGCGGTCGTCTCCGCCTACGACATCCGGCCCCAGGTCCAGGAGCAGATCGAGAGCCTCGGTGCCCGATTCATCGCCGCGCCGGTCGACGAGTCCGCCGCCGCGGCCACGGGATATGCGAAAGAGCTCGGCGACGAGACCCAACGCCGTCAGCAGGCCGCGCTGGCGGAGTTCGTCGCCGAGTCCGATGTCGTCATCACCACAGCCCAGATCCCGGGCCGGCCGGCTCCCCTGCTCATCTCTCGGGAGATGGTCGAGCAGATGAGCCCTTCGTCGGTCATCGTCGATGTTGCGGCAGCCGCCGGCGGCAACTGTGAGGTGACCCGCCCAGGGGAGGACGTCGTTCACGAGGGGGTGCTGGTGATGGGACCGACCGACCTCGCCGGCCGGGTGGCGGTCGACGCCAGCCAGATGTATGCGCGGAACGTCGCGGCGTTCGTGGAGCGGATCACCGGCGACGAGGCCGAGTTCTCCTGCGACCTCGAGGACGAGATCGTCGCCGGGGCCTGCATCACCCACGAGGGACGAGTGATGCATCCGGTGACTCGCCGCGCGCTGGAGGCGGGGCAATGAGCCCGCTCATCGTCGGCATCACCGTCTTCGTCCTCGCCGCGTTCGTCGGTCTCGAAGTCATCAGCAAGGTGCCCCCGACCCTGCACACCCCGCTCATGTCCGGTGCCAACGCCATGTCCGGAATCACGATCATCGGCGCGCTCACCTCCGCCGGTCTCGGCGCGACAACAGCCGCCGAGGTCCTCGGCTTCCTGGCCGTCGTCACCGCGACTGTCAACGTCGTAGGCGGCTTCCTGGTCACCGATCGGATGCTGGCGATGTTCAAGAGCCGGACGGACCGCAAGAAGCGCCCCGATGGTTGAGCTCTTCTACCTCGGCGCGGCCGTCGCCTTCATCATCGGGCTGAAACAACTCGGGAGTCCGAGAACCGCCAGGTCCGGCAACCGGATCGCCGCGCTCGGAATGCTCCTCGCCATCGTCAATACTCTCGTCTCGGAAGACATTGCGAATTGGACGACGGTTGCCGCGGGCCTGGCCGTCGGCACGGGGCTGGGAGCCTGGTTCGCGGTCAGGGTCCAGATGACCTCGATGCCCCAGATGGTGGCCACCTTCAACGGATTCGGCGGCATAGCGTCGGCCCTGGTTGCCGCCGTGGCGGTGGTCGACGCTGATCTCGGCTCGATCGCCCCCGAGACGAGTGTCTCGATCCTGGTGTCGATGGTGATCGGGGCGATCACCTTCACCGGCAGCTTCGTCGCGTTCGCCAAGCTCCAGGGCCTCCTCCCCGGCCGCCCGCTCCTCTTCGCGGGCCAGAACATCGTCAACGGCCTGCTCATGGTCGGACTGGTCGGCACTGCCATCTGGGGAGGGGCAAGGGACGAAGCGGGCGGCTACTGGGTCGCGGCCGGGCTCGCCCTCGCGGTCGGTGTGCTCGCCGTCGTCCCGATCGGCGGTGCGGACATGCCCGTGGTGATCTCCCTGCTGAATTCCTTCTCCGGACTTGCCGCCGCGGCAGCGGGGTTCGCGATCGAGAGCAACGCGTTGATCATCGGTGGCGCATTAGTGGGGGCGGCCGGCCTGATTCTGACGGTGCAGATGACCGAGGCGATGAACCGCTCGTTGGGCCATGTGCTCTTTGCCGGATTCGGCTCCGACGAGAGCAGCGGCGAGCTGTCGCCGATTGGCGACAGGCCCGTCAACAAGGCCACCGCCGACGACGTGGCGATCGCGCTGGGGTACGCGGAGTCGGTGATCTTCGTCCCTGGCTACGGCTTGGCGGTGGCCCAGGCGCAACACGCGTTGCGCAAGCTCGCGGATGCCCTGGAGGAGCAGGGGGTCACCGTCCGTTACGCGATCCACCCGGTGGCCGGGCGGATGCCGGGCCACATGAACGTGCTCCTCGCCGAAGCCGACATCCCCTATGAGCAGCTACTCGACCTGGAGCGCGCCGATCCCAGGTTCTCGGACACCGACGTGGTGTTGATCCTCGGCGCCAACGACGTGGTCAACACGTCGGCACGCGACGATCCCGGCTCGCCGATCTACGGGATGCCGATCCTGAACGTCGACCGGGCCAAGCAGGTCATCGTGGTCAAGCGAAGTCTCTCGCCCGGGTTCGCGGGGATCGACAATCCCCTGTTCTACGGCGAGAAGACCCTGATGTTCTTCGCGGACGCCAAGGCCGCACTGGAGGATTCGCTTACGGCGCTCAACGCGCTGTAGGTCAGCTGCAACGGTTTCTCGTCCAGAGAACCTGTCGCCCCACACAGCACAACCCCGTGCTGGTCCGAGCCCGATCAGAATTGCGGGATCGATCGTGCCACGGTGCCGCGGTTTACCGAGCACCGCTCCTGGGCCGTGATGCGGCGCGGTTGGTTGAGCCTGGGTCGTGATTTCGCGGCGAACTATGTGGTGGCGCCTGGGCCGATGACACATCGAGCTGCGTGCTTCCGCCGAGAGGCGCGAGGTCACCGCGATCGGGCTTCGCCTCATTCATCTTCATCGTCTGCCCGGCGCATCATCAGGAACTCGCCGATCCTGAGGAACCCGGGAGGCCGTTTCGTGCCGGCTGGTAGTCGAGCGAACGCCTCCTCAGCACCGACCACCTGGGGCTCGACCAGGTCGACAGTGTTGCCGTCGACGTCGAGCTTCGCGGCGCCGGCGGCCATGACATTGCGAACCCAGTCCGATCGCGACCCGTAGACCAGCGTGAACATGAACCCGTTGTCGACCTCGTGGGCTTCGAGCGGCGTGCGATACGACCGACCCGAGGAACGGCCAACGTGGTGGATCACCTGCCACTTCCCGCTGCGCACCGCTCGGGGGTTGAAGACCCGCTTGTTGATCTGTCCCCACCACAGGGGCATTGGCATCACGCGACCTCCTGGTTTTGCCGCTTCACCGTAATGGCACTCCGTCGGCTCACCCGGCCGGGCCCATGTCGCGCTTCCTCGTCCGTTGGTGCCAACGGGGGTCTCCTGGAGAACTGGAGGCGCGTGATTCCGTGGCGCCACGCCCGGGCCGATACCGGGTGGTGCCTTCCAGTATGGGCCCGTGATAGGGCGAGTTCCAGTCGCGGGTTCATGACGGATTCGGAAGCTTGTGAAGTGTCTCGTCCACCCGAGCAGCGGCTGTGTCGGACCCGGAGTCGTCTTCGCCGCCAACGTTGATGACGACATTTCCTTGCTTGTGGCCGGCATCGACGTAGCGGTGCGCCTCAGCGGTCTGTTCGAGTGGGTAGCAGCGGTCGATCACCGGCCGGATCGCTCCGTCCTCGAGGAGCTTCGTCAGGAAGAGCAGAGCCTCCGGGTTCTTGCGCGCCATCCCGATCACCACCTTCGTGTCGCGATCGAGCGCGGCCCGCAGCACCTCGCGGATGGGCCAATCCAGCGTCAGATAGGCGCCGCCTCGTTCGAGGACGGCCTTCGCCTCGCTGAACGACGTCTTCATGGCGGCGTCGAACACGAAGTCGTAGGTGTCGCCGGTAGTCGTGTAGTCCACCTTGGTGTAGTCGAGGACCCGCTCGGCGCCCAGCGATTGAACCAGCTCAACGCTGTTGGGTCCACACACTGCGGTGACATGGGCGCCGAAGTGGCGAGCGAGCTGTACTGCGTACGTGCCCACACTGCCGGAGGCGCCGTGGATGAGGATTCGCTGGCCTCCGTTGATGCCGCTGCGGCGAAGGAAGTGGAGCGCACAGAGCGCACCGACTGGGAGCGCCGCGGCTTGCTGGTGGCTGGTGCCGGTGGGTCGGATCACGGCCATCCCGTCGTCGGGGACACAGACGTACTCGGCGTTTGCCCCGGCGAAGGCGATGCCCCAGAGAACGCCGAAGACCTGGTCCCCGACACGGAAGCGTGTGACGTCGCTCCCGACCGCCTCGACCACGCCCGAGAACTCGTTCCCTGGAATGGCCTTTCGGGGCCGCCGGATGCCGAGTCCCAGACGCATGAGGAGCCCGAAACGGGTGTAAGTGGAGCTCCGGATCCGGACGTCGCCGGCAACCACGGTAGTGGCGTGCACTCGGACCAGGAGCTCGTGGGCAGCTGGCGTTGGCTTGTCCACCTCCATCAACCGCAGTACGTCCGGTGACCCATAGCCGGTCGCCACGATCGCCTTCATCGGCTCCTCCAATCGGCAGGACTCCATCGACCACTCCAGCCCGTCGGTCGTTGAGATGCCAGAGAAGAAGGTCCCTGTGGCCCGGCGAAGCCGCTCAGCTCCGACCGAGAGCATGCGGTGCCGCATCGGGGCCGCAGTGCGGCGCAGTCACGAGTGACCGGCAGGTGATTCTGCGGCCGCGATATCGGGTGGCGACGCGGTCGAACAACGAGATCGTCGCGCGAGGGTGTGTCGGGTGCGCATGGACGTCACGCTGATGTACTTCGACGACTGCCCCAACTGGCTCGTCGCCAACGCACACCTCGATGCGCTCCTCGCGGAGCATCCGGAGATGTCGATCACTCGTCACGTCGTCGATCCTCCCGAGGAAGCAGAGCGGACCCGTTTCCGAGGCTCGCCGAGCATTCTGATCGATGGCGTCGACCCGTTTGCCGACAACGAAGATCCGGTCGGGCTCTCGTGCCGGGTCTATCAGACGCCTGACGGGCCAGCCGGGTCACCGACCCTCGACCAACTCCGTGATGTCCTCGCGCAGAGATAGAAGCGAGCACCGATCTGCTGTCCCAAGGCACCGAGACGCCGTGGCTCGAGCCGACCGCACGGGCAGCCATCCAGCCGATCCCGGCGCAGGTGGCGAACACGGTCGACATTGCCACCGCACCCACGGCACCCTTGGTAGCCAGAGCTCGGAGGCGTCGCGCCTCGCTGGTGAGGACTCGCTTCACCGTGCCTTGTCGGTACTCCGTACCGAGGAGCCAGCCGCCGAAGACAATGGCGAACAAGAGAGCCAGGGCCTCGAACGTGCCGGTCCAGGCGTCGGTGTGCGCGGCCGAGTCGGTCGGTGTGTACCAGATCAGGACCACTGACGTCGTCGCGGCGACGGTCAGCGGCAGTTCACGAACAAGTTCGACGGCGGCGTCGACCTCGGCCGGGTCGAGAGACGGGCGGTGTAGCGGCCGGTGTTGTGGGCGGCCAGGATCTCTCTGGTGGTTCCGGAGGCGATGAGACGTCCTTTGTCGAGCACGACGAGGTGATCACACGCCTGCTGCACTTCGGCCAGCTGATGTGACGACACGAGGACCGTGGTCCCCATGTCGGGAAGGCGTCTTTCGGTCGGGGTGAGTGGTGGTTGGTGAGGGTCGTGCCGGAAGCACGCTCGGGCTAGGCGCCGACGTGTTCGTCGACGAGGCTTCGGATCGCATCGAGGACGAGATCGGGTTGGTCGTCCTGGATGTAGTGACCGCTGTCTTCGGCGATGACGAGGGTCGCGTCCAAGGCCTGGGCTTGGTCACGCTGCGCTTCCAGCCAGATCGCGTCGGTCTCCGGTACGCCGTCGCTCTGGGGCGAGACGATCACGACCGTCGGGATGGCAGCCAGGGGTGCGGCGGCAACCACCTGCTCCTCGGTGGTCGGGATCCCCAGTGCCTCGGATCGAAACGGTTCCGGGAGCTCGTCGATGTCGAACGGAATCTCGCAAGCCTCGGCTCCGAGGCTGGCGGTGCATCGTTCGAAGTACCCGGCAGGGGTGGCGTCGACGAGGACGAGCCCGACGACTTCGTCGGGGTAGGTACGAGCGAACAGTTCCATGTACATCCCGCCCATCGAGTGTCCGACAAGCACATATGGCGGTTGATGTCCGCTGGCGCTCAGGACCGAGCGGAGCTCGTCCACGAGACGCAGTCCATCGCGGGGTTCATCGGCGAGGTCACTGTCGCCCAGGCCGGCCCGGTCGTAGGCGAACACCCGGCTGAACTGGGCAGCCGACTCGCTGGTTGCCGCCCACGACTCCAGCCCGTCGCCGAATCCGGACTCGAAGACGACGGTGGGCTCTCCCACGCCGGCGCTGACGTAGGCGGCGGTGCGACCGTCCACCTCGATCGTCGTCACGCTGTCGGGACGGGGGGTCTCCTGCTCGAGAAGCACCTGCTCCAGCAGGCCGAGAAGATCGAAGAAGAACTTCTCGCGCTCCTCCTCGGCGACGAACTGATTCATGGTGGCGGCCACCACGACGTCGATCTCCGGGATCACCAGCATGACGCTCCCCCAGAAGCCGTCGTGGGCCAGCACCGTGAGACCATTACCGAGCGGAGAGACGTACAGGCCCAGCCCGTAACCGCTGCTGTCGGGGCTCAGCATCTCTTCGAGCGTTTCGGGGTGTTCGAAAAGGCTCCCGTCGTCGATGGCGGCACCGAGCAGGGCCAGGTCGCCGGCGGTGGACACCAGGCCGCCCGAACCCCAATCGGTGCTGGGGTGGATGTCGATGGAGTCGACGCCACCGATGTACGCATGGCTCGGCTCGAGGCCCCGAGCGGCCTCATGGCCTTCGAGGTACGTGCCGTCCATACCCAGCGGGTCGAGAACCAGCTCGCGATACACCTCGTGGAGCGGTTGTTCGGTCACGGCCTCGATGACCAATCCCGCCAGGACGTAGCCGTCGTCGCTGTAGTGGTAGTCAGCACCGGGCGCAAACAACGGCTCGGCGTGAGCCATCGTGTACTCGAGAAGCTCACGCGGCTGCCACACCCGGTCAGGATCAGCGCCGACCTCGTCGACGAAGGGCGTATCGAACGGGCGATCGACCAACCCGGTGGTATGCGTCAGCAGCTGGCGAATGGTGATCTCGTGACCGCGGCTGACGCCATCGATCACATGCAGCTCGGCCACCAGATCGTCTGGGAGGTAGTCGGCAATGAGGTCGTCGATGTCCAGCTGCCCTTGCTCCTGAAGACGTAGCACCGTGGCGGCGGTGACCGGCTTGGTGGTGCTGGCGATCCGGAACGGGTGCTGTGCTGTGAGCGGTTGGCCACTGCCGAAGGCGACCTCTCCAACGGCGGCCTCGACCACCGTGGCCCCCTGGATGTCGATCCGAACGATCGCCCCGGGCGAACCCGTCGGGACCAAGGCCGCGATTGCCGCCTCGATTCCCTCGTAGACCGGGGCTTCCTCCGTGCTGGAGGGTCCCGGTGTCGGTTGGGCCGGCTCGACGGTAGAGGCTGGGGCCGGTTCGGTGCTGGGGTCTGTTGCGTCGAAAAGCGGGGTTTCGGTGGCTGGAGTAGCGGACGAGCAGGCGCCGGCGCCCAGCGCGACTGCCAGGGCGACGCCGACGATTCGGGTGGGGATCTTGGTCTTCATGTCTGGCTCCTTGGGGTGTACTTCGAACGATGACACCGGAGCTCACGTCGGTCATCGGGGCCGATTCGGGACTTGGCTCGGAGCGGACACGCAGCATCGAATACGTGCACGTACGGAGGAGCCGGCCCGGCGGTTACGCGACAATCAACTCATGCGACACGCCGGCCGATTCGCTTTGACGCTCGTCCTCAGCGTCGGGTTGGTGGGTGCCGCCGTAGTAGGAGCCGTCACGCACGAAGACAGAGATGAACTGCCGGTGGCCGAGCTCCTTCGGGTGGAGCCACTGCCATCGGGCGTATCGCCGGTGGATGACCAGATCCGGTTTCAGTTCGAGGTCCTGGGCGGGATCCGGCGATGGACAGACACCGAGGTGACCGCTCGTTTCGTGCCGGAGCTTGCGGCTCAGTTCACCGCACGCGATCTCAACCAACAGACCGACGCACTCGTCGCCGACGGTGGCTCGATCAGTTTCGTTCGGGTCACCGAACGTCAGCCCGAGTTCGTCACCGCGCTCGGCGTCGATCAAGTGGGGGAAGCCGGCGAGCTCCTGTTCGTGTTCACCGACGATGGCAGGATCGCGGGCCTCAACGTCGTCGACAGCGGCAACCCGAGGCGGCTGCCGTCCTGGCAGTCCACTCTGATACTGCTGGGCGCATCGGCCCTGATTGCTGCTGCTGCCGCCGCGTGGCGGTATCGCGCGGCGAGCGAGGCTTGGACACTGCTGGCGGCGTCGCTTCCGGCGATGACGGCGGTCCTGGTGTTGGCCAACTCCAGCGCGGCGTACTCCGCGGGCCGGGTGATCCCCAGCCTGGTGGTGGTGTTCGCCGCCGCGGTTCTGTTGGAACCGAGTGCCCGCCGGGTGATCCCTTGGGTG
>JAOTYQ010000657.1 GCA_029861725.1 Acidimicrobiia bacterium
GTCACCGAAGGTGTCACGTCGGTCGAGCTCGTGGCGATCGGCCAGACGACCGAGCGGATGTCGCTGCCGGTCGTCGGCAACCGTGCGCGGTTCGTGCTCGGTCCGCCCCTGACCGATCGGGTCGGCGTCATCAGCGTGCTCGTCGTCACCGCTGCGGGACCGGTCGACGCCACCGTTCGGGTGGAGGCGGGTTCGGCGGTGACGATCGACCCCCTGGCCGGTCCCCGCACGATAGTCGCCGACGGTGCGGACGAGACGATGATCGTGACCGTACCGGCCGATGAGCGGGGCAACCCGCTGCCCGATGGCACACCGGTCGAGATCGGGGTGGTCGGACCCGACGGCAGGCGAAGCTGTTTGGCCGCCGCGACCGAGGCGGGGATCGCCGCGGTCCGCTTCCGCTCCGGCACGCTCGCCGGCCCGCTCATGATCGCGGCCGAGTCCGGTGCCGCCACAGGGCCGGCCGTTCGGGTCGACCAGGTCGCGGGCAGCCCTGCCCCGTTCTCCCTCCACATCGGAGAAGGGCAGGAGCGGCTTCCCACACTGGCCGACGGTCACTTCCTCCACCGCATGGTCACCAGCGAACTGGTCGACGAGTTCGGCAATCGCCTGCCCGACGGCGTGAGCGTTGACGTGTCGACCGAGTCCCCCGAAGGCCCCGGTCGGCTGGTGGCGGTGGTGACCGGAGGTCGCGCTCAGTTCGACATCGAGGCGCCAGCGCTGCCGGGCCGGGTCACGGTCGGAGCCACGATCGACGGTGTCGCCGGGGTGCCGATCACCCTGTCGTTCACCGGTGCGGTCTCCGCCCTGCCCGTGGAGGCCAGCGCCCGGGACGGTTCGGTGGTCGTGACCGTCGGTCCGGTGCTCGACCAGCGGGGGGCGTTCGTCCCCGACGGCACCGTGGCGACCATCGCGTCCATCCGGACGGTAATCCAGAACGGCTACGCCGTCGCCCACCTCGAAGAGCCCACGCCTCCGCGATGGGTCACGGTGTCGGTTCTGGGCACGATCGCCACCGCGCCGGTGCGGTCATGACGCTGACCCGCCTGAAACGGCTGCTCGCCCTCGGCGCAGCAGCTGCCGGGGTTGCCGGCGCGGTGGCAGCTCTCGCTGCGGCCGCCCTGGTCGTGGTGCACGCGGGGACAGGTGCCGACCCAACCGACGCGTTCACCCCGACCGAACTGATCCCCGAGCCGTTGCGTGGCCGGGTGACGTGGCTGGAGGACGCGCCCGATCTGGACCGCCCGATGGAGCCAACGACGCGGACGGCGCTCGAGGCGGCCTGGTTGCACGCAGCAGCCGAACGCGAGGCGCACTCCCCGGTCTCGATGACTACTCCCGCCCACGAGCTCGCGGTCGACTTCTATGCGCTCGATGGCCAGATCGTCGGCCTCACGGCCGAGACCGTCGTGACCGCCGAGGTCGGTGGCCGCCCGGTCGTGGTCCGGGAGACCTACGAGGCGGTCATCATCTTGACCGACGGCCGCTGGCGGATCGACAAGCTCCACCGGATCGGGGCCATCTTGACGGAGTCTTGATCCAGTCTGAGGCAGCGCCAGATCGGCGATTCCTACCGTCGAACCCATGAGCTACAACCGGTACCTCCACTGGCGATCCAACCCCACGTCGCTGTCCCCTCGACTCTCGGTCGTGATCCCCACCTACAACGAAGCCGATCGAATTGTGCCGACCATCGCCTCGATCGTCGCCCACCTCGCCGAGCGTGGTGACGACTTCGAGATCATCGTCTCCGATGACGGCTCCACCGATGGCACCCCGGACCTCGTCCGTGCCATGGGCCTGCGGAACGTGGTGGTGCTCGACCCGGGCGCGAACCGAGGCAAGGGGGCGGCTGTGCGAGCCGGTGTGACCGCGGCGGGCGGCGCGTTCGTGCTCTTCACCGACGCCGATCTCTCGACGCCGATCGCCGAGCTCGAAGCCCTGCTAGGGGCTGCGGCGGACGCCGACGTGATCATCGGGTCACGGGGCCTCGACGCCTCGGACGAGGGTCGGAAGTCGGCCGTGCGGAAGGTGCTGAGCTGGGGTGCCCGACGCCTCACCCGGCTCGGGCTCGGGCTTGCCCTCGCCGACACCCAGTGCGGTTTCAAGCTGTTCCGCCGGGACGCAGCCCGGGCGCTGTTCGCCGCTCAGCGCATCGATGGCTTCTCCTTCGACGCCGAGCTGCTCTTCCTCGCCGGTCGCCTCGGCTATCGCGTCGCCGAGGTCCCGGTCCAGTGGATCGATGCCCCGGGGTCCACGGTCCGCCCGCTCCGTGCGGCCATCGCCTTCCTGCTCGATCTGATTCGCATCCGCCTGTCGACGCTCGCCGGGCGGTACCCGAGAACCCGACCCGAACCAGGGTCCGATCCGCTCGAGCCAGGCCTGCGGCTCGCCGTCGTGACCGCCATCCCCCCGTCGACGGCTTCGCTCACCGAGTACGGCCAGCATCTCGTGGACGCGCTCTCCAACAAGCCCGAGATCGCGGAGCTCGTCGTGCTCGCCGACGACCGCGACGGCCTCCCCGCTGCCTGCCCCCGGTATCGGGTCGAACCGGCCTGGCGCTTCGATTCGCTGCGAACACCGTGGCGCTTGTGGCGTGCGGTACGCCGAGTCGAGCCCGACGTTGTGCTCTTCAACATCCACTTCACGTCGTTCGGGACCCGCAAGTTGGCCGCCGCGCTCGGTCTGGCGATGCCGGCCCTGCTGCGGCTCAGCGGCTGTGGAACCTTGGTGCTCCTCCACAACATCGTCGACACGGTCGACCTCGACGCTGCCGGCTACGCTGACAACCGCGTCCTCAACCGGGCGTTGACCGCGATCGGCCGAGCGTTGACCCGTCTCGTGCTCGGTGCGAACTGGGTCGGCACGACCATGCCGACCTACGTCGACATCCTTCGCCGGCGCTACGGCGCCACCAACGTGGGCCTCATGCCTCACGGCGCCTTCGAGACCCCCTCGGCGCCGCTGCTGGATCCGCCCGACGGACGTCGACGGGTCCTGGCCTTCGGCAAGTTCGGGACTTACAAGCGAGTCGACGACCTCATCGCCGCCCATCGCCTGCTCCGCCGCCGTGGCGGTTACGACGATGTCGAGCTGGTGATCGCCGGCACCGACAGCCCGAACGCACCCGGATACCTGGCTGCGGTCGAAGTGGACTGTGGCGATCTGCCGAGCGTGCGATTCACCGGTTATGTCGCCGAGGAGGACGTGCCGGGGCTGTTCGATTCAGCCTCGGTCGTCGTCTTCCCTTACTCGGCGACGACGGGGAGCAGTGGGCCGCTGCACCAAGCCGGAGCCCACGCCCGGGCCGTGGTCGCACCCCGGCTCGGCGACTTCCTCGACCTCATCGATCACGAGGGGTATCGCGCTGAGCCGTTCGAACCCGGTGAGCCCGAGAGCCTGGCCGATGCGCTTGCCGCAGTGCTCGATGATGATGAGCACCGCCAGGACCTGGGCCGCCGGAACCACGCCGCGGCGGTCAGTCTGCCGCTGGCCGACGTCTGCGAC
>JAOTYQ010000658.1 GCA_029861725.1 Acidimicrobiia bacterium
ATATCAGCCTGAGCACCGTCAAGACCCATCTTGCCAGCCTGATGAGGAAGCTCGGGGCCCGGAACCGGGTCGAGATCGCGATGTGGGCCTACGAGTCCGATCGCGTCGGGGGCTGACCGACCGAGCCGGACCGACACCGAGCGGACAGGACCCCGGACCGCCGCCCTACGATCGGTTCGTGAGGATTGGCGTGCTCGTGATGCCCACCGACCCCTGGGCCGACTCGGTCGCCTTGGCTCAGCGAGTCGAACGGCTCGGCTACCACCACCTGTGGCTCTACGACCACCTGACCTGGCAGCGCTATCGAGACCGGCCGTGGCACGCGACCTACCCGTGGCTGGCCGGGTTGGCCGGAGCGACCGAGCGCATACGGCTGGGCACGATGGTGTCCAACCCCAACATCCGCCATCCGGTCGTTCTGGCCAAGGACGCCATGACCATCGATCGGATCTCCGACGGTCGGTTGACGATCGGGCTCGGGGCCGGCGGCACCGGGTTCGACGCGACCGCGTTCGGTCAAGCGCCGCTCACGGCCGGTCAACGAGTAGATCGGCTCGAGGAGTTCGCCGCCTGCCTCGACGGCCTGCTCCGGGGCCAGCTCCAGAGCCACGACGGTCAGTGGTACACGTTCCGCGATGCCCGGGTCCTGCCTGGCTGCGTCCAGTCACCGCGGGTGCCGCTGGCCATCGCAGCCGGCGGGGGTCGGGTCCTGCGGGTCGCGGCCGAGTTGGGCGACGCCTGGATCACCTACGGCGACACGAGCTATCGGCGGCTCGACGCCGCCAGCACCGAACGGATCGTGGCCGCCCAACTGCAGGCCCTCGAGGAGCGGTGCGCTGCCATCGACCGTGACCCCCGCGACCTGGACCGGATCTACCTGATCGGCAACACCGACGCCCGCCCGCTGGCGAGCATCGAGGCGTTCACCGACTTCGTCGGCCGGTACGCAGCGCTCGGCTTCACCGATCTCGTCTTCCACCACCCCCGCCCCGACGACCCCGTCTGGAACGACCCCATCGCCATCGTCGATCAGATCGCCGAGAGGCATCTCAGGCGGAGTCGTTGAGCACCTCGCTCAGGGCCCGGAGGAACCGGTCGTTCTCGGTCGTCGTGCCGATCGTGACCCGGATCCCTTCCCCGCTGAACGGTCGGGTCACCACCCCGAGGCGCTCCAGGGCGAGATAGAGCTCGTCGGTCCGGTCTCCGGTCGGGAGATAGACGAAGTTGGCCTGGGCGTCGGGCAAGACCCAACCGGAGTCGGTGAGGGCGGTTGCGACCCGGTCCCGCTCGGACAGCACGGTGTCGATCCGGGGCTGGATCTCCGCCGCGGCGTCGATCGCGGCGATCGCGGCGACCTGAGCGAGCCGGTTGTTGGCGAACGGAAGGAGCAGCTTGTCGAGATCGACGATCACCTCGGGATCGGCCACTGCGTACCCCGACCGCAGGCCGGCCAGCCCGTAGGCCTTGGACAGCGTGCGGAAGACGACGACGTTGCGGTGACGGGGAAGCAGGTCGCTCACCGGGTCGCCGAGCGCCGGGTCGGCGAACTCGCGGTACGCCTCGTCGACGAGCACGACCACGTCGTCGGGGATCCCGGCGACCAGCTCGCCGATCGCGTCGGTCGAGACCGCGGTGCCGGTCGGGTTGTTCGGGGTCGCGAGCAGGACGAGCTTGGTCCGGGAGGTGACCGCCCGGGCCACGCCGCGGAGGTCGAAGGCGTTGCCGACGAGGGGCACCGTGACCGGGACGCCTCCCATCGTGGTCACGCTGATCGGGTAGGCCTCGAACGACAGCCAGGGAAACACGACCTCGTCGCCGGGGTCGACATAAGCCATGCAGAGCTGGCGGAGGAGGCCGACCGATCCACAACCGACGGTGACCCGCTCGCGGCCGACGCTCAACCAGGAGGCGAGCCGGTCCCGCAGCTCGAGCGCGAGGTGATCCGGATAGCGGTTGACGCTCGCCGACGCCTCGGCCATAGCGGCCAGAACGGACGGTGCTGGCGGGTACGGGTTCTCGTTCGACGCCAGCTTGATGGCGCCGGTGATCCCGTGCTCCTGCTCGGCCTGCACGGCCGCCTTCCCCGGCCGGTAGGCGGGCAAGGCCTCGATGCTCGGGCGGACACGGCCAACCGACATGGGCAACTCCCTCGACAGGGCAACGCCCGATCACGCTGCGGGCGTCGCAGTCAGGACCCTACCCCGCCGCGGCTGGGCTACCCGGCGGCGGCAGCTTCCATCGCCTCCAAGCCGGCGAGGAGCGAGGTGGCGCCGCCGTCGTCGAGCACGCCGTAGGCCCCCAGCACCAGCTCGTCGGTGAGCTCCTCGGCTGCCGCGTGCTTGGCCCGATCGTCGTCGGTGATCGTCGGGGGCTCGGGCCACCCGAACGTGGCAACGTCGTCGGGACGCTTGATCGCATGGGCGACCCGATCGTCGAGCCCCTTCGACCGGAGCGCCAACAGGTGGACCGATCCCCGATACTCCCGCAGCACTGCGGTGAGCTGCATCGCCCGGGCCGGGGCGTCGTCGGCCAGCGGCTCGGACGAGATCCCTGCGTACAGCGGCAGCCCGGCCACGTTGACCGCGTCGCTGACCGCCTCGGCCGCCGCGCAGAACCCGTCGAGCCCCTCGATGTCGGCGAACGTCCGTCGACCGAACTCGTGGGCGCATCCGAGGTACGCCCGGGCGGCGTCGCGGGGTGCCATCCGCTCCTTGGCGCTGGTCCAGATCTTGGCGATCAGGCCTGGCTCGAAGTAGCCGAACGCCGCCTGGACCACTCGGGGCTCGACGTCGCCGAGCACCCCGCCCCGGCCGAGGAAGTAGAAGCGAAACCCGTCGAGGCCGAGCTCCTTGCCCTTGGCGACGGTCTCGGGCTGGAAGTAGAACGCCGAGCCGAGGTCGGCGATCTTGGGACAAGCGGTCCGTACCAACTCCATCGAGTCCATTGCTGAGCGCTCCTCGTCTCGTTCGTCGTCGCCGGACCGGCTCACCCTCACACAGCGGTGTCGGTCGCCGCAAGCCAGCAGGTGGGCGCCGTGCCGCCGGTCAGCTCGGTGCCACCGGCGTGGGACGCAGCGGCACCCGGTCGGCAACTCCCGGTCGACCGGGTCGGACAGCTACCGTGCGCCCATGGCCGACGAGCACCCGAACGTCTTGTTCATCATCACCGACCAGCAACGGGCGGATCACACCGGGTTCTCGGGAAACGCCGTGGTCAGGACGCCCGCAGTGGATGCCCTGGCCGCCCGGGGCACCGTCTTCGACAACACGTGGGTCTCGAACCCGGTATGCATGCCGAACCGATCCACGATCATGACGGGCCGCATGCCGACGGCCCACGGTGTCATCTTCAACGACCGCTCGCTCGATTGGAACGCCAACACCTTCGTTCGGGTCCTACGGGCCGCCGGCTACCGCACGGCACTCATCGGCAAATCGCACCTCCAGCACGGGATGAGCCGGAACTCGGTGGTGCCGATCGGGGTCGAGCCGGTCGCCCGCTCCCCC
>JAOTYQ010000110.1 GCA_029861725.1 Acidimicrobiia bacterium
TCGGAGAGGTCGTAGCTGTCGGGGTCGAGCGTTGGAGTCGGCATGGTTCCTCCCTCGTCGTTCAGGTTCAGCCTCCCCGATCTGACCGACCTGTTCCAGGGATTGTCACCACCTCGCAGCTTCCCCAGGCCGAGCCCGCTCTATTCGACCAGGCTGACGGGGTCGCCGACGACGGTCACCCCCCAGGTCGTGGTCTCGTTGGCGTTGGAGTTGTTGTCCTCGTACTCGACCTTCCACCAGCAGTCCTCCGGCTCCCCGGCCGGCTGGGCGCAGGCGTAGGACGGGTCGAGGGGGATCGTGATCCTGATCGTCCGGTTCTGGAACGAGATGCCGGTGTCCTGCTTGAGGCAGCTCACCCCTCCGCCGCAGGTCTGGGAGATGGGTGCCGCCGGTGAACCGAGATCGCCCCGGGCGCAGTCGTAGCCGTAGACGAGACAGTCGATGGTGTGCCAGGAGAAGGTCACCGGGTTGCCGTTGGGATCGATCATCCGGACGATGTCGATGCCGTCGGCAGGGTCGAACAGCTCGACCTGCATCGTCTTGCCGGCGTGGATCGAGTCGATCTCGGCGAGGTAGAGCCGAGCTTGGCCGATGGTGCCCCCGGGGAACATCTGGGCGTGGGTGTAGGCGGTCAGGAAGTCCTTGGCGAAGATGTTGGGGCAGCCGCTCGTCCCCGTCGGTCCGACCCGTGAGCACGAGTAGCTCCCGACGAAGCCGAGGGGAACCACTCGGAGGGAGTACAGGCTGCGGATGTTGGCGTTGTAGTCGGGGTTCTTGGCCTGGAGCACGTAGCGTCCGGCGGTGCTCACGTTCCCGATCGTGATCCAGGGCGCCGGCTCGAATGCCGGCGTCCAGCCGGAGCCGTCGGCGGGGCAGATCGCTGTCGGCGGCCGGGGCACCGTGACCTCGCTGAGCGGGGGAACGAGGACGTTGTCGTTGTCGTCGAACGGCGTGTTGTCGGCATCGAAGAACCTGAAGCGCATGGAGGCGTTGGCCTGCTGACCACCGAACTCGGCGCACGTCGTACGGGCCTGGATCTCATAGGCGGTGTCGGTCGGGACGTCGACGATGAAGGTGTGGCCTTCGTCGCGGTGGTTCGGGTTCGTGTTCGTCGGGCAGCCACCCCCGGCACCGATGAAGTCGCCGGTCTGGCGGGACTCGCACTCGGTCATCGCTCGGAGCCAGAAGTTGGAGACGAGCCCTCCCGCAGTCGGCTCGGTTCCCATCCCGAGCGCAGAGGTCGGGTTCCCCATCGGGACCGGCAGCACGTACTCGGACACCGCGTTTCGCTGGATCTCGATCGGGCCCGGCTGGACGACCGAACCGAAGTACACCTCGGCCTCGGTGAAGATGTCTACCCGCAGCTGCTGGTTGCTCACCCTGGTCGCTACTACTTGTGGATAGGTCGCCGCCGTACACGTCGGGACCGGATTGTCACAGCCCGGCTGATCGACGAACCCGTTGCGGGCGGCGATGTCGACCGCAGCGGCCGTGGCGGTCGGCAGATCCGGCATCCACACCACGCCCCCGAGGGCGGCCGCATCGGCCGCTGCCTGGGCCTGCTGGGCCCGGATGTACCAGGCCCCGATGTCGACCGCCAGTGCGGCGAAGATCATCAGCGGGATCAACAGCAGGGCCGTCAACGGCATGACGTAGCCCGCTTCGTCTTCAGCAGCTCGACTGAGTTCCGTACTCACCACGGTGCTCCGTCGGCAGCGGCCGGGCGGTCTTGATTCGTTCCGGCTCTCAGTAGGGTCTCAGCGGGGGATGACGGGCAGGACCACCGCCGATGGCCGCTCGGTCTCGTGATAGACGGTCTGGTTGGCCACGACTGCGCTCGCACCCTGACCGAATGGCTGACCGGTGTTCAGGTTCCGATCGAAGCGGGGGAAGTTCGACGAGCTGATTTCGAGCCGGATCCGATGACCGGGGAGGAAGACAGTCGAGGTGGCCCACAGATCGATTCTGAACCGGTACGGCGTGCCCGGCTCGAGCAACACCGGATCGCTGGCCGACTCCCGGTAGCGAGCTCGGATCATGCCGTCGAGGAGGTTCATCGCGTAGCCGTCGGGGTGGACGTCGACGAGCTTGGCGGTGAAGTCGGTGTCGGCCGCGCTCGACGACGCCCACAGCTCCACGATGACCGGCCCGGTGATCTCTAGCGGTTGATCGACCGGGTCGGAGGTGAATACCAGCACGTCACGGCGCTCTTCGACCGGTCGCTGATCCCGGACCCCCATGTCGATGATCAGGTTGTTCCCGCCTAGTGTCGGCACCGGATCGGCGGGGTCGTAGGTGAACGTGTCGGGGGGCTCGCTGCCGGGTGGAACCATCGACAGCACGCCGTCGCCGTTGACCGAGTTGGCTCCCGACTGGCTGTGCAGGAACCAGCGAACCTCCCGCATCGTCGGCGGCGGCCAGTCGGCCAGCGACTGCCAGCGGTTCTCGCCGAGAGTGAACACCGTCACCGGGGGCTCGTCCATGATCCCGTTGTCGACATCCTTGAGCCAGTGGTCGAACCAGCGGAGCAGGGTCTCGTTCAGATCGATGAGGGCGTCCGGACCGAAGTCGATGTCGCCGGCCCCACGCGAGCTCGGCACGCTGTAGGGCAGCAGGTGGGCCCACGGCCCGATGATCAACCGTTGCCCGTTGCGGGCGACCGGGTGGCGGCTGGCCGAACTGATGCTCCGGTAGGCGCTCGGCCCACCCTCGGCGAAGATGTCGTACCACGAGGTGACGTGCAGCATCGGCACGGTCACCGTCTCGGCGTGGTGGTTCACGTTGGCCCGGTACCAGTACTCCCCGTCGTCGGCGTTGGCGACGTGCTCGGCGAAGTACGGGGCGGTCTCGGCCAAGAGGTCCCCCCAGTCGGCGATCGGGAGGTGACGGTACCAGTCGTCGGCGAGGGGGGTGGCGAAGTTCAGACCTGATGGCGTCTTTCGGATCTGGGCGTGCTCACCGTCGAGGTAACCGAGCACCTTCTGGACGAGGTCGTCCCGGTTCTGGCGGCCCAGGGTGTCGCGGCCCTTGAAAATGGCGTAGGGCACCAGCCATCCCCACAGCGAGGCACCACCGGTGTGGAAGATCCAGCTCTGGTGGTAGTCAGACGACGCCGACACCGGCGCCATGGCGTGCAGCGACGGCGGCATCGGGTCGTTGCACGCGATCAGGTACTGGGTGAGGCCCAGATACGACTGGCCGGTGGTCCCGACCCGACCGTTCGACCATGGCAGCCGAGCGGCCCACTCCACGGCGTCGTAGCCGTCCTCCGCCTCCTGGAAGATCGTGTCGTAGTCGCCCTCGGACGCGAACCGCCCTCGGCAGTCCTGGGTGACCGAAACGTAGCCGTATCGGGCGAAGAACGTGTTTGGCCCGTTCGGGTCGGTTGAGCCGTCCTTGCCGTATGGGGTTCGACTCAGCAGTACGGGAAAGCGCCCGTCGACATCGGGGCGGACGATGTCGGCGTAGAGCGTGACACCGTCGCGCGTTCGCATCGGCACGTCGGTCTCGGCGACGACCCGGTACCGGCGACGGGCAGGAACGATGAACGACACGACGAGCTCCCTTGCTTGGCTTCCCCGTAGCGAAGCATCGTAGGACGCGGACCGGGTGTCGCTCGAACGACGCTCGTTGACGGCGGCGCGGTCTCCGCCTAGCGTCGGCCGCGATCGCGAAGGAGGTCGGGGTGCAGGTCGGGGTGTTCTTGCTCGGAGCCGTGCCGATGCCTGACGCCGGGCCCGGAGATCCCCAACCCACGGAGCGGCGAGCGCCGAACGAGCTGGTCTGGGAGACGACCGAGCGGCTGGTCGACGTCGGCTGCTTGGCCGATCGGCTCGGCTACGACTACTTCTTCCTGACCGAGCACCACTTCCAGCACGAGGGCTATGAGGTCATCCCCAACGCCATCCTGACCGGCATGGTGGTGGCCGAGCGCACCAGTCGGATCAAGATCGGTGCTCTCGTCCACGTTCTGCCCCAGTGGCACCCGCTGCGGTTTGCCGAAGACTTCGCCACCCTGCACAACTTCTCGGGTGGCCGAGCGGTGTTGGCGATCGGGCGGGGCACGGTGCCGCGGGAGGCGATGCCGCTCGGCGCCGTCATCGGCAGCACTGACGACCCGGCCCGGCGGGCGGAGCAGGACGAGCTGAACCGGGAGGTGTTCGCCGAGGCCATCGAGGTCGTCGACCTGGCTCTGAACAACGAGCGCTTCGCCTTTCACGGCAAGCATCTCGACTTCCCACCCCCCGGGATCCCCGACCGAGGCGGTGTCGTCGAAGCCTTGACGCTCACCCCGCGTCCGCTCACTCCCTACGAGGAGTGGCAGACGATCTCGTCGCCGCCGACGCTCGACGCCGTCGCTCGTCGCGGTGTCGGTGGCGTCTGGTGGAACCTCCACCCGGACTTCCTCGCCCCGCAGTGGGACGAGTTCGCCCGGATCTGGGAGGCAGAGCACGGCGAGTCGCTGGCGCCCGGCGAGCGCCGCATGGTGGTGCTCAACACCCGGATCGCCGACACCCGGGAAGCAGCGATGGCGGCGGCCCGGCCCGGGTTCGATGAGCACTGGAAGTTCCTCGGCCCCTACGGGCGAACGAGAGGGTTCAAGGGACCCGACGGCAACCCTGCTCCGCAGGGCTGGATACCGACCCTCGAGGATGCCATCGACCAGCGGATGGCGCTCGTTGGTACCGCCGACGACGTTGCCGAGCAAGTCGCCGACCGCGCCGCTCGCCTCGGGGCCACGAACCTCACGGTCTACCCTCTGTGCCTCGGCGACCCCTACGAGGCCTATGAGGAGCAGCTCACACGGTTCGCCAGCGACGTCCTCCCACTGCTCTGACCGGCTCCGCCATCGGGTGCTGTCACCGCCCGAAGTCGAAGGTCTTGACCTCCGCCATCGCCTCGGCCAGCGTCTCGACCGCGTGGTCGAACAACTGCTTGCCCAGCTCCGGGTTGGCTCCCGTCGGATCGCCGATGTAGCCCTCGGCATCGAAGTCGTTCGACAGCCAACCGAACGACACGGACCCTCCGAACTTCACGTGTTCGTTCTCGGCCAGGCCTTCGGGTACCTTGCGGGCGGCCGAGGTCAGATCGACCTGATCCGGGCGCAGGTGCATGAAAACCGACGTCTCGTTCAGCCCGCCGTGAATGCCCATGCCGAGCTCCTCGGCGGTGGAGACCCCGCCATAGGCCGGCGGCAGCGATGGGTGCATCAGAAACGTCTTGAGCCCGAACGCGAGGCGGAGCTCCCGCAGCGCGGTGCCGAGGTGGGTGGTGTTGCCACCGTGACCGTTGAGCAACACCAGCCGCTCCGCCTTGGTCGTGGCCACCGAGCGGCCGATGTCGCGCAGCACGGCGAGCATCGTCTCGGGCGAGAAATAGAGCGTCCCCGGGCTCCAGGCATGCTCGTTCGACTTGGAGATCGCCATGGTCGGAAGCTGCCACACGTCCAGTTCGTCGCCGCACTCGGCCACCACCGCGCTCGCCGTCTCGTGGGCGATGACGGCGTCGACCGACATCGGTAGGTGCGGACCGTGCTGCTCGATCGCACCGATCGGCAGCAGCAAGACCGAAGACGGCGAGATGGCGTGCTCGATCTCGGGCCCCGTCAGGTCCTCGTAGCGTCGGCTCATGGCGCTCACGGTACTCGGCCGGCTCGCGGTCGTTGCTTGGTCGCTCGCAGCGGTGATCCCGACGACCTTCCTGGGTTGGCCGTCGTACTTCGCTCGCCTCCGGCGGCCGTTGGTACGATCGGCTGGCTTGCCCCCACCATGGAGGGCGACGCGAACGATCAAGAGGGACACGACCATGGCACTCGATCCGGCCGCCCAGGGCTTTCTCGATCAGATGGACGAGGCCGGGATGCCGCCGCTCAACGAAATGACGCCAGCGGAAGCCCGTGAGGCGGCCATGGCGTTCGCCGACCTCGGCGGTGAGGGCGATCCGGTCGCCGATCAGAGCGACCGCACCATCCCCGGACCAGCGGGCGAGATCCCGATGCGGGTCTACACGCCGGAGGGCGACGGGCCGTTCCCGGCTCTGGTGTACTTCCACGGCGGGGGTTGGGTGCTCGGCGACCTCGACGGTGTCAACGCCATCTGCCGCACCGTGGCGGCTCGCGCCGAGTGTGTTGTCGCGTCGGTCGACTACCGTCTCGCGCCGGAGCACAAGTACCCGGCACCGCTCGACGACTGCTTCGCCGCCGCGCAGTGGGTGGCCGAGCAGGGCACAGAGCTCGGCGTCGACACGAGCCGTATCGCGGTTGGCGGCGACAGTGCAGGGGGCAATCTGGCCGCCGCCGTCGCGCTGAGGGCGCGAGAGTCAGGCGGTCCAGAGCTCGCCATGCAGCTACTCGTGTACCCGGTGACCGACCTCAGCTTCGGGACCGGCTCCTACGACGAGAACGGCGACGGCTACCTCCTCACGACCGACATGATGAAATGGTTCTGGGACCTCTACCTCAACGACGCGTCGGAGGGCGAGAGCCATCTGGTCAGCCCGCTCAGGGCCGACGACCTGTCAGGGTTGCCGCCGGCGGTGGTGCTCACCGCAGAGTACGACCCGCTGCGCGACGAGGGCGAGGCCTACGCCGACCGGCTACGTGAGGCCGGCGTAGCCGTCACCCATGAGCGCTTCGACAGCCAGATCCACGCCTTCTGGCAGATGATGGCCGTGTTCCCTGCGGCTAGCGAGGCGGCCGATCTGGCGGCGGCCGAGCTCCGGTCGGCCTTCGCCCAGCGGTGAGGATCAGACCAGCTTGAACCCCTCGTAGCCAGCGGCCGCCACCTCGTCGCACTTCTCCCGGTAGGGGCCGACGCCTCCGATGTAGGGCAGGAACACTCGCGGCTTGCCCGGGACGTTGGCCCCCATGTACCAGCTGTCGGCCAGCGGGTACAACGTCTGGTTGCCGAGCTCGGTGGAATGCTCGACCCACGCGTTCACCGCCTCGGGCGTCGCTTCCATCGTCTCGTAGCCGTTGTCGCGCAGGTACTCGATCGCGTCGGCGATCCACTCGACGTGCTGCTCGATCGACACCATCATGTTCGACAGCACCGACGGGCTCTGGGGGCCGGTCACCAGGTGGAAGTTGGGGAAGCCGGCGGCGGCGAGGCCGAGATAGGTGGTGGGGCCGTCGGCCCACGCCTCCTTCAGGGTCGCCCCGCCGCGGCCCTCCACGTCGACGCTCACCAGCGACCCGGTCAGGGCGTCGAAACCCGTTGCGTAGACGATGGCGTCGAACTCGAAGCGCTCCTCGGTCGTGTCGAGCCCGGTTGGCGTGATGCAGACGATCGGCGTGCGTCGCACGTTGACGAGCCGCACGTTGTCCTTGTTGAAGGTCGCGAAGTAGTCGGTGTCGAGGCACGGCCGCTTCGTGCCGACCGGATAGTCGTCGGGGCAGAGGTCCTCCGCGACCTGGGGATCGTCGACGATCGAGCGGATCTTGGTGCGGACGAACTCGGCGGCGGTGTCGTTGGCCTCCTTCGAGAAGAGGATGTCGCCGAAGGCACCGACCAGCCCGACCAGACTGCCGGCATCCCAGCCAGCCTGATAGGCCGCGTTGCGCTCCTCCTCGGTCACGTCGAGCGCCATCTTGGGCTCGCCCGCGATCGGGACCCCGAAGAACGACTCCCGGGCCGCCTGCCGGTAGGCCGGGTAGCCGGCCTTGCGCTCGGCCACCTCCTCGGCGTCGAGCGGACGGTTCCCAGCTGGCATCGAGTAGTTGGGGGTGCGCTGGAACACGGTCGTGGTGGCAGCCTGGGCTGCGATGTTGGGGATCGCCTGGATACCCGATGATCCGGTGCCGATCACGGCCACCCGCTTGCCGGAGAGGTCGACGCCGTCGTGAGGCCACCGCTGGGTCTGGTAGGTCTCCCCCTCGTAGCTGTCGATGCCGTCGATCTCCGGCAGCTTCGGCGTCGACAACGTGCCGACCGCCATCACGATGTGCTGGGCCGACACCACGTCACCGGCCGAGGTGCGGACCGTCCACCGGCCGGCCTCCTCGTCGAACGAGGAGCGCTCGATCCTGGTGTCGAACTGAATGTCGGGCCGCAGGTCGTAGCGGTCGGCAACGTGGTTGGCGTAGGAGAGGATCTCAGGCTGGGTGGCGTACTTCTCGGTCCACTCCCACTCCTGCTCCAGCTCGGGATCGAACGAGTACGAGTAATCGAGGCTCATCACATCGCAGCGAGCCCCCGGGTACCGGTTCCAGTACCACGTCCCCCCGACTCCCTTCGCCGCGTCGTACACACGGGCCGACAGGCCCAGCTGCCGGACCTTGTGGAGCATGTACATGCCGGCGAAGCCGGCACCGACGATGACGACGTCGTAGGTCGCGGTGAGCTCTTCCGACCCGACACGGGACGAGCGCACATCGGTCATCTTGTCATTCCCCCTTCGGGCTGACGCCCTGATGCTGAACGGCGGACGACGAGCGGCGGGCAAGCCGCTGGCCTGGGCCGCGACGGACCGCCGCCGGTCTCGTGCTCATCCTACGCAACGCTGTCCCACAGCCAGAAAACGACCGAGTCGGGCGGGGACGGTCGTCGCCGCGGATCACCAGGCGCCGAGCGGTCCGACCGTGTGTCGGATGAGGGGCACGCCCGGGCGGTAGGCGAGATGGTGGTGGCTCGGCGCGTCGAGGATGACGGCGTGGCCGGCCGAGCCAGGCGTGAGACGGCCGAGGTCGGGCCGGTCGAGCGCTGCCGCACCCCCGATCGTGACGGCCTGGATGGCTTCGTCGATGGTGAGACCCATGTCCCGCACGGCGAGGGCGACGCAGAACGAGATCGACGTGGTGTAGCTGGACCCCGGATTGCAGTTGGAGGCGACGGCGATCGTGACGCCGGCATCGACGGCCCGGCGGGCGTCGGGATAGGGCTGGCGGGTCGAGAAGTCGGTCGCTGGCAGGAACGTTGCCACCGTGTCGCTGCCGGCCAGGGCGTCGATGTCGTCGTCGGTCAGGTAGGTGCAGTGATCGACCGACGCACAGTCGCAGTCGACGGCGAGCTGTACGCCAGGGCCGGGCCCGAGCTGGTTGCCGTGCAGCCGTAGACCGAGTCCAGCCCGTTGCCCGGCTTCGAGCACCGCTCGGCACTGCTCGGCGTCGAACGCTCCGGTCTCGCAGAAAGCATCGATCCAGCGGGCGTGACCGGCGGCCCCGGCGAGCATGTCACCGCACACGAGGTCGATGTAGTCGTCCGGCCGACCTTCGAACTCGGGCGGGAGCAGGTGGGCGCCGAGGAACGTCGTCTCGGTGGTATAGGTCTCGGCGATCTCGAGCGCTCTGATCTCGTCGGAGACGTTGAGCCCGTAGCCGGACTTGATCTCGATCGTCGTGGTGCCGGCCCGGTGGGCCTCGGCGAGGCGCCGTTTGACGAGCCGATGTAGCTGGCTGGTGGTGGCCGCTCTCGTGGCCTCCGTAGTGAGCCGGATGCCGCCGCCGTCATAGGGACGACCGGCCATCCGAGCCGTGAACTCCGCGGCCCGGTCGCCGGCGAACACGAGGTGGGTGTGGGAGTCGACGAACCCCGGAACGACGCAGGCGCCGTCCGCGTCGAGGCGCTGATCGGCGACGGCCCCGGCCGGCCCGACCGCCTCGACGAGGTCGTCGGTGATGACGACCGAGGCGTGCTCGACGATGCCCAGCGGGCCCCGACCGAGCGAAGGGTCGTTCGTGATAAGCGAGCCGATGTTGTCGATCACGAGCGACGGCGCCGCGGCGGTCGACGGCGACGTCATCGCTCGGTGATGGCGGCGACGGCGGCCGCCAGCTCGGCCGCGACGTCGATCGTGAGGTGGCGACCGTCGGCCACGATCGGTCGACCCTCGACGACCACGTCGGTGACATCGGCCGCGGTGGCGGCGAACACGACGGCTTCCTTGGCGGTCTCGGTGGTGGCGCCGGCGGTGCGGACCGAGTCGAGGCGGACGGCGACGAGGTCGGCGCGGTTCCCTGGCGCGATCGCTCCTGCATCGGGCCACCCGAGGCTGGCGTGGCCGTTGCTCGTCGCCATCGTCAGCAGCTCGGTTGGGGAGTGGGCGCCCCTCCGCTCGGCCTGGAGCCGCTCGTCCAGCTCGACGGCCCTGGCCTCTTCGAACAGGTCGATGACGGCGTGGGAGTCGCTGCCGACCGTCATCGGTACCCCGGCGTCGGCCAGGAGCGCTGTCGGACCGATCCCGTCGCCGAGATCCCGTTCGGTGGTCGGGCAGAGGCACACGACCGATCCGGTCGATGCCAGGGCCTTGGCGTCGCGGTCGGTGGCGTGGGTGGCGTGGACGGCGCTGAACCGCGGGCCGAGCGCTCCGGCCTCGCCGAGCAACGCGGTCGGACTCGACTCGTGGTGGGCCAGGCACCGCTCGTTCTCGGATCGTTGTTCCGAGACGTGGGCGTGCACGGGGGCCGACACGAGATCGGCCCATTCGACCACGACTCGCATCGATGCGGGGTCGACCGCCCGGACCGAGTGAATGGCGGCCCCGATCCGCCCGCCCGGTGCTGCCCCCAGCCGGTCGACCCGCTCGGCCCAACTGACTGCGCTGCGGTCGCCGAACCGGGCTTGGACCCCCTCGAGGGGGACATAGCCCGATCCCTCGAGGCCGCCGTGCAGGTACAGCGCGTCGAGCAGGGTGATCCGGATGCCGGCCTCGGCGGCGGCCATGAGGAGCGCCTCGCCCATGGCGTTCGGGTCGTCGTAGGGTGTGCCGTCTGGCTGGTGATGGAGGTAGTGGAACTCGCCGACGGCGGCGATGCCGGCCAGCGCCATCTCGGCGAAGGTCGCTCGGGCCAGGCGGTGATACGAGTCGGGGCCGAGCCGATGGGCGGCGGTGTACATCTCGTTGCGCCAGGTCCAGAACGTGCCGCTCCTCGCCTGGGTCCGGGACCGAAGGGCCCGGTGGAAGGCGTGGCTGTGGGCGTTGGCCAAGCCGGGGATCACCACACCGCGAAGGCGGGTCGAGCCCGGTGGTGCTGGCTGTCCTGCGGCGACGGAGGTGAAGCGCCCGTCGGCGACGGCAACGGTCACCGATTCGTGAACGTCACCGTCGACCAGGGCCCGTTCGCACCAGTACGTGGAGACGGTCACGAGCAGAGGAACGGGGTGGTCACAGCCGTCAGCTCTCGTCGGCTCCGAGGAGCGGGATGGTCACGCCGCGTTCGGAGGCCACCTCGGCCGCCCGCTCGTAGCCGGCATCGACGTGACGCATGACGCCGGTGGCGGGATCGTTGGTCAGCACCCGTTCGAGCTTGTCGGCTCCGAGGTCGGTGCCGTCGGCCACGGTGACTTGGCCGGCGTGGATCGAGCGGCCGATCCCGACCCCGCCACCGTGGTGAATGCTGACCCACGTCGCTCCCGACGACGTGTTGACCAGCCCGTTGAGCAGCGGCCAGTCGGCGATGGCGTCGGAGCCGTCGAGCATGTCCTCGGTTTCGCGATAGGGCGACGCGACCGACCCGGAGTCGAGATGGTCGCGACCGATGACGATCGGCGCCTTCAACTCGCCGGTTCGGACCATGTCGTTGAAGCGGAGGCCGAGTCGGTGGCGTTCGCCGTAGCCCAACCAGCAGATCCGGGCCGGCAGGCCCTGGAACGCCACCCGCTCGCCGGCGAGGCGGATCCATCGCCCGAGCAACTCGTCCTCCCCGAACTCGTCCAGGACGGCCCGGTCGGTGGCGGCGATGTCGGCCGGATCCCCCGACAGGGCGACCCACCGGAACGGGCCACGGCCCTCGCAGAAGAGTGGACGAATGTAGGCGGGCAGGAAGCCTGGGTAATCGAATGCCCGATCGAACCCACCGAGCTCGGCCTCGGCTCGGAGGCTGTTGCCGTAGTCGAAGACCTCGGCTCCGGCGTCCATGAAGCCGACCATCGCCTCGCAGTGGGTCGCCATCGCCCCCCGGGCCCGCCGGATGTACTCGTCGGGTTGGTTCCGCCTCAGCTCTTCGGCCGCCTCGAGCGAGAGGTCGTTGGGCACGTAGGTCAGCGGATCGTGGGCGCTGGTCTGGTCGGTGACGATGTCGGCATCGACACCGTCGGCCAGGAGGCGGGGGAGGACGTCGGCTGCGTTGCCGACCAGCCCGACCGAGAGGGGAGTGCCTGCGGCCTTGGCCTCCGTCACGCGGGCGACCGCGGTCGGGTAGTCCGGGGCGATCTCGTCGAGGTAGCGGTGGTCGACCCGTCGCTGCAGCATGTGCCGGTCGACGTCGGCGATCAACACGACGCCGTCGTTCATCGTGACGGCCAGTGGCTGGGCCCCTCCCATCCCCCCGGCGCCGGCGGTGATGGTGAGCGTGCCGGCGAGCGAGCCGCCGAATCGCTTGCGAGCGATGGCGGCGAAGCACTCGAACGTGCCCTGCAGGATCCCCTGTGTTCCGATGTAGATCCACGATCCGGCGGTCATCTGCCCGTACATGGTGAGCCCGAGGTGCTCGAGGCGCCGGAACTCGTCCCAGCTGGCCCAGTCGGGCACGAGGTTCGAGTTGGCGATCAGCACTCGTGGCGCCCACTCGTGGGTCCGGACGACACCGACTGGCTTGCCCGACTGCACCAGCATCGTCTCGTCGCCAGCCAGGGTCCGCAACGTCTCGAGCATGGCCCGGTAGGCCGGCCACGAGCGAGCTGCCCTGCCGGTGCCGCCATAGACGACGAGCTCGTTCGGATTCTCCGCCACCTCGGGATCGAGGTTGTTCTGCAGCATGCGGAACGCCGCTTCCTGCGGCCAACCCCGGCACGACACCGCGGTTCCCCGAGGGGCTGAGATGCCGGTGACCGGTGATCCGATCGATGTCGTTGCCATGGCGTGGGGTCCAATCGATCTCGGCCGCTCGGTCGGTCCTTGCAGTCTGCGCTCGAAGATCCTAGATTGTCAACACTCAACATGTGTTGTCAGTACATGACATTCGATGCATGACATTCGATGCATGATTCGATGCATGATTCGATGCATGATTCGAT
>JAOTYQ010000659.1 GCA_029861725.1 Acidimicrobiia bacterium
AGCGGCCAGGCCGCAGCTGTCGCAGTACCCGTCGGCGGCGATGCTCCCAACGCACCCGCCCCGCCCACAGACCGCGCCGACCGCCAGCGACGCACGGGCGGCCGCGTGTTCAGCCCCGTCGACCCCATCGACGCCCGCCCCGGGGACCGGGCCGGTCGCGGGGGCGGCGGTCGCCGGCGCGGTGGTGGAGGAGACAGTGTCGGGCTTGGTACCGCAGGTGTCGCAATACCCGTCCGACGCGATCGTCCCACCGCAGCCGGCTTCGGTACAGACCGCGCCAGCACCGCTCTCGCCCCCACCGGTCACCGCTGCAGCCGGCGGTGGCGGCAGCGTCGAGGAGCGCGCCCCCGATGCCGCTGCCGGCGCCGAGACCTCCGCTGCCACGGCCGCCGGCGTCGCCTCCTTGGTACCGCAAGTGTCGCAGTAGCCGTCCGACGCGATCGTCCCATCACAGCCGGCCTGGGTGCAGGCAGTCATGTACGCAATCTCCTCGCTAGTTGCTCGATCGCCTCGGTCGCCCGGGCCAGATCGGTCGGAGCGGTGAACAGCTCCGACCGCACGCGGTCGATCAGCGCGCTCAACTCGAGGTCCTCGGCCCGGCCGACCGCGGCCATCTTCGCCTGGTAGGCCCGGAGCCGGCCCCGCAGCTCCTCCCGGCGGCCCAACGGCCGCCGGTTCGCCCGCTCTGCCCGCTGCAACTGCTTCTCCAGCTTGCCGGCGGTCGCCAGCCACGCATCGAGCAGGGTCCGTCGATGAGACCAGTTGGCCCGATCGCCGAGACCGAAGATCTCATCGAGGCGATCGGCCAGACCGTTGTCGCCGTCGAGGACGTCAGGTCCCGGCACGCGGACCAGCCCGCCGGGATCGACGACCTTGGCTTCGGACTCGGAGGCAGCGGCCTCCGCTCTGGCCCGCAGAACCCGGAGGTTCGCCAGCAAGTGCTCGGTCGATCGGAGATCGTCCTCGAGGTTGTCCCGACCGGCCCGGAGGATGGCCACCTGGTCGGCGGCGGCCGCGACCTGGGCGTCGAGCTGCGGCCCGTCGCCCTCGACCACACCGAGGGGGTCGGCGACGAGGCGCTGCTCGAGATCCTCGGCCAGAGCCTTGGCCCGACCGATCAGCGGTTCTGGGATGCCGAGATCATCGACGTCGGCTTCGAGCCGCGCCATGGTGGCTCTGGCTGCGTCGATTCGAGGCAGGATCGCCAGCCAGAGGTCGTTGATCTGCGTCACCCAACCCCGGATCGCGTCGTAGCGGGTACGGAAGCGGTGCAGGATGTCGGCGACGGTCACCGGCCCGGGCTCGCCCTCCAGCGTGATCCAGGGGTCGCCCAGGAGCCGGATCAGCTCCGTGCGGTGACGGCCTCGCATGCCGTTGGCATCGACGTAGGTTCGGATGTGGGCAAGGGCCGAGTCGGCGGCATCGATGAGCGGCCACAGCTCGGCGGCACCCTCGGCGGCGGCGCCGACCTTGGCCTTGGTCTCCTCGCCGACCTCGTCGTTCGTGAGCATCAGGTAGGACGGCGTCGCCTCGAGCTCGACCAGGGCCGCCCGCAGCCCGGCCAGTGCCGTCTCGTGGCGCTCGAGGACGGCCTCGGGATCCCCCGCCAGCGGCGGAGGCGGGGTTGAGTAGGGGGTACTTGGCGCCACCTCGGACGATTCTAGTCACCGTTGACCCTAGTCTTGAGCCCGCATGTCAACCGTCGAAACGGCCTCGGTCGCCTCCCCCCCGCGCCCGACGGCGCCGTCGGTCGCTCGGCGGCCGACCGTTCCCGCCGGCCTGGGAGCCGCCGCACCGCAGCGATCCGGGACCGGTGTGCTCGACGGCTGGACCACCGGTACCACCCCCGGCTGGTACCGGGTCGCGGCGGCGGTCGCCGTCGCATCCATCCTGGCGTTCGCCGCCATCGCCACCGCCGTGGCCCTTGGCGTCAGGTCCGCGTCGCAGGCGATCGAGCGCGACATCGCGCCGTCACTGATCGAAGTCCAGAACCTGTTCGCCTCGGTCGCCGAGGCCAACGCGGCCGCCACCGCAGTGTTCCTTTCCGGGACGACCGGTACCGAGGACCGGGGCCTGCGCAACCTGTACCTCGACGCCTTGCATCGTTCGGCGGCGAAGACCGAGCAGGTGGCGACGCTGATCGGCGACGACGAGGCATCGCACGAGGCGCTACAAGACCTCTCGGCGGCGCTGACCGACTACAGCGGCCAGATCGAGGCGTCGCGCGTCGCCAGCCGGCTCGCCCAGCCCGACGCCGACGCAGCGCTGCGCAGCGCCCTCGACCAGACCCGCTCAGGGATCGCGCCATCGGTCGTGACGGTGACCGAGAGGGGCCAAGATCAGCTCGACGAGAAGTCGTCGAGCGGCGTGCTCGCCACCGTTGCGGTGATCGCCGCCGGCCTGGTGGCACTCGGCGCGCTCGGCTGGCTGCAGGTCGGGACCTACCGGCGGAGCAATCGGGTTCTCAACATCCCCCTCGTGATCGCCACCCTGGCCGTCGTCGCCAGCCTGGTCGCCGTCGCCTGGGGCTCGGCGGTGCGATCGACGGCGATCGACAACGCCAGGGGCGGCGGGTTCGACTCGATCGTCAACACATCGCGACTCCAGACGTCGGCCTTCGATCTTCAGTCCGAGCTGAGCTTCCGGCTCCTGGGGAGCGAAGACCGCGACGTCACGGCACTGGCGACCGCTATCGACGCCGAGGTCGGCGCGCTCCGCGCGCAGGCCGACTCCCGGCGGGAGGATGCCGCTGCAGCCGAGCTCGAGCAGCGCTGGGTCCGGTACCGATCGACGATGGAGGAGATCACCGCGCTGGCCGGGCGCGATCGCGCCACCGCGATCGAGCGGTTCCGGGGTCCTGGCCTGTCGACCTTCAACGGATTCAACACGAGCATCGAGAGCGTGCTCTCCGACAACCGCACCCAGTTCCTCGGGGGCGTCGAACAGGCCGCCGATGCCACCAACCTGATTCCGGTAGCCACCGTGCTGCTTCCCGTGGCCGCCATGCTCGCCGTCGTGGTCGGCGTGCAGCGCCGGCTGGGGGACTACCAGTGACCGCCGAGCTGCACCCCTGGCCGAGATCCGCCGACGGTGGGACGCCCCGCCCCCTGAGCCGCCGATCATTCCTGCTCGGCCTTGGGGCGACCGGGCTGGCCGCCTGCGCCACCGACGCCGGAACGGCTCCCTCCTATGACCTCGGCGGGTCGAGCGAGCTGACGATGCTGAACTGGAGCGACTACATCGATCCGACCGAGAACGGGATGCTCGGGACGATCGACTCGTTCCGAGCCGACAGCGGGATCGACATCACCTACCTGGCCGACTACACCGACAACGACGCCGGCTACCAACTGGTCGTGGAGAACGCGATCGAGGCCTCCACACCGGCCTATGACATCGTCGTGCCGACGAACTGGCGGGCCGCCCAGATGATCGAGGCCGGCCAGGCCGAGCCCCTGCCGATCGAGGTCATCCCGAAC
>JAOTYQ010000660.1 GCA_029861725.1 Acidimicrobiia bacterium
TGTTTTCTCCACCACGCCGTCGTCGTTGCCTCCCGACGCCGCCGTCGACGCCACTGAGCAGTTCGCCGCCTTCTTCGGCGACCTGATCGCCAGTGAGCGTCGGAACCCGACCGGCAGCCTGCTCTCCCACCTGATCGCCGAGGCAGGCGATGAGCTGTCCGCTCTGGAGCTCGTCGGGGCGTGCACGCTCCTGCTGTTCGCTGGCCACGAGACGACGACGTCGCTGCTCACCAACGCGGTCGGTCTCCTGCTCGAGCGACCGGAGCTCCTCGCCTGGCTGCGCCGCCATCCCGAAGCCGACCAGACCGCCGTCGAGGAGCTGCTGCGGGTGCTGGGCCCGACGAGGACGATGTTCCGCAAGGCGATCGTCGACCATGAGCGGGTGGGGCAGCGCATCCGGGCAGGGGACACCGTCGGCCTGGCAATGTGCGCCGCCAACCACGACCCCGCTGCCTTCGATCATCCCGAACGGGTGGATCTCCTTCGCGAGCCGAACCCTCACCTCACCTTCGGTTGGGGGCTCCACCACTGCGTCGGGGCCCACCTGGCCAGGCTCGAGGCCCGCCTGGGACTGCGGGCCCTGCTCGACCGGTTCGACACGATCGGCCCGCTCGGCCCGGTCCCGCCGATCACCGGGACGGTCCTGGGCTACGCCCGGGATCCGCTCGTGGTTTCGGTCTCGACCTGAACCTGGGTAGCTAGACAGGGGGCCGACCGCTGGCCAGAAGCTGGGCTCACGACCGCGCCCGCACAGGTACTGCGGACCGGGGTCGGCCCGGCTAACGTGTCGGGCGGTACCCAGCAGAAACAACCAACAGGAGAACCCGATGGCGACCCCGCAACCTGCGATTTTCGACGAGATGGGACGGAACCAGTGGTATGTCCACTTGAGCAGGGTCGATGGTGCCGATCTCGGGCGGATAAGAACCGTCCTTCGCGATGCGATCAACGGCGCTGCCGGGCACGACCTGAACCTGTGTGTCGGGTTCGGGCCTACGCTGCTGGCCGATCTCGGCGGTCCGGCCGTCGAGGACTTCCAGCCGTACGAGACCTTCGTGGCCGGCGACGGCAGCGGCCGCGAGGCCAAGGGCACCCAGGAGGAGCTGCTGCTCTGGTACAACGGCACCGAGAAGGACATGATCTGGGAGATGCAGTTCAACGCCCGGACTGCGCTGGCCGGGCACATGGCCGTGGCCCGCGAGACGCCGACGTTCATCTGGCGTGACTCGTGGGACCTCACCGGCTTCGTCGACGGAACGGGCAACCCCGAGGACCACCGTCAGCCGGACGTGGCGTTGATCCCCGATGGTCAGGTCGGCGCCGGTGGGAGCTTCGCGATCGCCCAGCGGTGGGTTCACGACCTCGACTCCTTCAACGCCCTACCGCTCGACCAGCAGGAGGCGGTGTTCGGCCGTCACAAGGCTCCCTACACCGGCAAGCTCGCCGAGGTGCCGAACACGGCTCACGTGGCCCACGTCGAGCTCCGGAAGGACGGCAACCACGGCCAGGAAGGCAGCCCGAAGCGTGACGAGATCGCTCGCCGATCGACACCCTATGCCTTCCACGACGGCACCGTCGGCCTCTACTTCATGGGCTTCTGCAAGTCGCAGGCTCCGTTGCGGGAGCGGATGAACCTCATGTACAACACCGACGGCTCCGGCGTGCGGGACCAGCTCACCGACTTCTCGAACCCGGCCTCGGGGTCGTTCTACTTCGCCCCATCGGTCGAGGACCTCGACGCGATGCTGACCTGACACCGGATCTGGCCGATCTCGATTCGAACGGTGCCCGGGGCCGAGACCCCGGGCACCGTCGCGTCGGTCACGGTCAGTCGACCACGCCCGTCGGTCAGCTGCTCTGGAGCCGCTTGGTGCCCTCGACCGCTGGCTTCACCGGGTCCATGACGAAGCGGGGGGCGTGGAGCGCGAGGTCGGCCTTGCAGGCCACGGCCACCACCCGGTACACGGGAATGATCCCGGCGATGCCCAGGGCGTCGGGGTCGAACGTGGCGAGCTCGGCCCGACCCCGATCGGCGGAGTGGTACTCGTAGGTCGGGTCGACCTGGACGATCACCGGATCGGCGTCGGCGACCTTGGTGAGGTGGAGGTTGTCGAACAGCTCCAGGTCGCCTGGCGCCACCGGCTCGGGATCGTCGAGACGAACCTCGAGCGCCACCTCACCGTCGATCTCGACCGATCCCCTGATCGACTCGTACCGGCGCTGGTAGGTCACCTCGGCCGTGCGGATCCGGTAGCCCCAACCCTCGGCCAGGCCGTCGGCCACCGCCTCGTTGTCGGTGTAGGCCCCCAGGAGTAGGCCCCGGGGTCGGATGCCGGCCCTGGCGATGAGGCGGACCATCGCCAGGTTGAACGGGCCGTGGGGACTCGACGGGAAGTGGGCGGCGCTGAACGTCGCGTACGGCGGGATGCTCGGATGCAAGGCCGGCGGCGTCACGGCCAGCGCCGCCGCTTCGTCGACCTCGTAGCTGATCTGCACCAGCTCGGCCCCTGGCAGCTCCCAGGTGGCGGGCGACAGGCTCTTCATGACGGGGGCGTCGGCCAGTGCGGCCGACACGTCGAGGGTGCCCGAGAACGGCATCAGGCCCCTCCACCGGCAGCGAGCCCGCCAACGGTGGCTGCTTCTTTGGCGGCCTCCCTTGCCGCCTCCCGGCTGGCTTCGGCCGCCGAGTCGTCGGTGAAGTGGGGCATGACCTCCGATGCGAACAGGCGGAGGCTGTCGAGCACATGCTGCTGGGGGATCGTCTCGGCGGTGTTCAGCAGGAACTGAACCCGGTCGACGCCGGTGGCCTCCCATTTCTTGAGCTCGCGGATGATCTGATCGGGACTGCCGACCGCGATGCCCTCGGGCGGCTCCTTCAGATCTCCGGGGGCCGATGCCCGTCTGCGGGCCCCCGAGAGCAGCCCGGCGGTGAGATAGGCCCGGGTGGGGTAGACCTCCTTGGCCATGTCGAGCTGCCCGGCCAGGTACTGGAAGTGGCCCATCATCTTCCGGCCGGTCTTCACCCCGACCTCGCTGTCGTCGTGGCAGTAGAGGAAGTTGATCGTGTTCAGCTGGTCGTTGACGAACTCCCCGACCGGATCGCACAGCTGGATCCGGCGTCTGTACTCCTTGACCTTGCGCTCCTGCTCTGCGAACGAGGTGAAGTTCACGCCGAGGCACCCCATGCCCCGGTCGGCGGCGTCGTCCTCGGTGCCGGGACTGGAGACGGCGACCCATAATGGGGGATGGGGCTTCTGGATCGGTTTCGGGAGGACCGCCCGGGACGGCATCGAGAAGAACTGGCCATCGTGGCGATAGCGCTCCTGGATCCACATCTTCGGAAGCGCGTGGACGAACTCGTCCCACGTCTTCTTCGTGTCGTCGGGGTTGGCCTCGAACCCGCCGAGCTCGGTCCACGTGGCCGATCGGCCGGTACCCATCTCGAGCCGCCCTCCGGACAG
>JAOTYQ010000661.1 GCA_029861725.1 Acidimicrobiia bacterium
AGATCGAGTGCGTCCTCGAGGCGGCAACGGCGAAGGCGAGGGTGGCGAGACGCTTGTTGGCCGGCATCGACGCCTCTGACGCCCGCCCGGAGCTCATCGACGACCTACGGGCCAGGCAGGCTCCCTGGCCCGACGCGGTGAAGGTCGACACGAGCGGCCCACCCGCCGACGTGCTGGCCCAGGTTCTCGACGAGGTCCCCCTGCTCGCTCGGCGCTCGATTGGGTGGACCGAGCCAGCCGAAGCTCATCGGGCCGGAACCAGCTGACCACGACCTGGGCTGCGATCACCCCAATCGCGCCCGGGCCATTGCCGATCGCGGTGGCCCCGGCGGTCGCTCGTGTGGCACTCAGCCGCCGTCGAGGTCGGCTATCGCATGATCGAGCAGGTCGAGCACGCGCTCGATGCACTCGCGGCTTACGTCTGCTGGGCTTGTCTGCAGGCAGGAGCGGAGGGCGATGCCGGCCCCGAACAGCGTCTGGGTCAGCCTCTCCTTCCCCTCATCGAGTGCGCGCTCTCGGGCCTCGAGCTCCGACACCCGGCGGCTTCCCCCGTCGACATCGGGTTGGAGAGATTCGGCGAGACCGGTCACGTCGCGAACGACGATCAGGTCGTCGTGGCCCCGTCTCGGAGCGCCGGCGACCAGCGAGGCGATGGCCACGAACGACCCTCCGTCCCGTCGACGAGCACGGTAGGGCGCGCCGACGGGGAGTGAGCTGCTGGCGAGGATCGATCGGGGAACGAGCACGCTCGTCGGCTTGCCGACCAGCCACGAGCGAGGATGGCCAAAGAGCTGCTCGGTCGTCGGGTTCGCATCGACGACGTCGCCTCCGGTCGACAGTATCAGTGCATCTGGGTGCCGGGACCAGACGTCGGTCGAGGCGTCTTGGCCTCTCAGCTCCGATGCATGCTCGCGGGGTGCCATCGCTGGTCCGAGCTCATCAGTCGTCGCCGACGGGGACGACGATGGTCGCGACCAGCGGTTGATGGATCAGACCGGTGGTCACCGATCCCAGCAGGAGATGAGCGACGCCTCGGTGACCCCGGGCACCCAGCACGAGGAGATCGGCGTCTGGAGATCGCTCCCGCAGGACGTTCCTCGGATCGCCGTAGTGGAGCGTCCGCACGACGTCGCGTTCAGGGCCCTCGAGTCTCGACATCGCTTGGACCACCGTCCGTTCGACGGTCACCGCCGCATCCTGTTCCGAGTACTCGATCGGGACGGTGTAGGGCTCAGGGATGGTGACCGCTCGCTGGCTCCAGGCATGGACCGCCTCCACCACCATGTCCTTGGGCGAGTGCTGCAGTGCCCACCGCAACGCCGTCACCGAGTTGGCCGAGCCGTCGATACCGACGATCACGCGGTTCCTGACATCATCGAGCGGAACGTCGCGGGGCACGACAGCGACGGGCACGGTCGCATGGTTCACGACATAGCAGCTGACCGAGCCGAGGAGGCTGTCGGCAACCGCACCGCGTCCCCTCGTTCCGACCACGATCAGGTTGGCATCGGCCCCGACGTCGACGAGCGCTGGACCGGCCGGTGACCGCACGAGCACAAGAGGTGAGCGCTCGGCTTCCGGTACCTCGGCGACCGCCTTCTCGGCGTCTCTCCTCGCCACCTCGGCGAAGTCCTCGACCGGTGCGGGTGGCGGTGCCCCCAGCATCGGATCGGAAACCGCCCAGGTCGGGTAGCGCCACGCAGCGACCGGCCGCACCGGCCCGAACCGATCGGTTCGGCGTGCCGCCCAGGCCACTGCGTGAGCCGATCCGGGCGAGGAGTCTATGCCGACGACCATGCCGACGTGTTCGTCAAGGTCGGTGGCCGCTTCATGGCTCTCCACGGTCGACAGTGGTTTGGTCATGTATCGAAGACTGACGCCGGTTCGCGCTGCGAGGGAAGAGACCAAGGTCCCGTGCTGCGGCCCCGCCCGGCGGTCTCACGCGATTTCGGGGGGTTCGCCGACGATGAGCACGGGACACGGGGCCTCGGCGGCCAGGCCGGAGGTCGTCCGGCTCATCGTCGGTCGGGTGACGGTTCGGTCACCGCGTGACGAGATCACGATGAAGCGGCTGGCCAGCTCGTCGGCCGCCGCGACGAGCGCCGCCACGTGGTCGGTGGCTTCGATGAGGTGGGTGCGGTGGCCCGAGCTCGAGGTCAGGGCGGCGAGGTAGTCACGGGCCGGGCCCACGGCGTCGCCAGAAGCGACCCTGATGAGCACGACTTCGACCTCGAACGCAGCGGCGAGCTCGGCGGCCGGTCCGATGGCCCGCTCGGCTCCGGCCGAGCCGTTCACCGGTACCACGATCGGTCCGGTCCGCCCTGAAGACACGCAGGCCGGTCCTACGACGAGCGATTGCCCGCCCCACCGATCGACGACGTGCTCCGCCACCGAGTACTTGCCGCTCCACCTCGATGCCCGGTCGGTCTCCATCACCACGAGCGAATCGGGTCGCAGCTCCCCGACGATCGCAGCGGCCAGCTCGGTGGTCGACAACGCCGCCGGCTCGGCCTCGATGTGAACGATGCGCAGGGGCAGGTCACGCCGCCTCGCCACGTCCTCGGCCAGGAGCTGCGCCTCTCCGGCGAGGCCCGGGGCATCGAGGGCGGCAACGACTTCGGTCACCGATCGCATCGAGGCCCGAGCCTAGTTCCGCTCGGCGATCGAAACCTGGGTGGGTGAGCCGAGTTTCGGTCGGCCAGGTCCGGCCGCACCCTTGAGCGGAACTTGAGGCGCCGTGCGCACCTAGTTCCGCTCGGCGATCGAAACCTGGGTGGGTGAGCCGAGTTTCGGTCGGTACTACGCGTCGGCGCTGGTCAGGGCCGGCTCCTCGGCCTTGGCTGACTTGACGATGAGGACCGGGACGCCAGCCTGTTCGACTAGGCCCATGCAGACGCTGCCGAACAGCCGCCTGGCTACCCCGGTCTCCCCGTGGGTTGCGGCGACGATCATCGACGAGCCCTGCTCTTCGACGAACGCGCTGACCGCGGCCACCGGATCGTCGTCGTGGATCATCTGCCAGCCGACGTCGACCTCGTGGGTGTCGGCCAGCCGTTCGGCGACCCCCCGGACGTACGCGCTCTCCGATACCTCTTGACCCTCGGCTCGGAGCGCGGCAACCGTCTCCGCCGTCGATTCGGGGATGGCCGTGACGATCCACAGCCTCGATCCCCAACGGCGGGCGATCGCCACTGCAGGCGAGATCGCCTCCTCGGCCCGAGGCGAGCCATCGAGCGGCACCACGACCGATGACTCCATGGGTGGTTGGTCGCAATGGGGGCCGCAGAGCAGCAGCATCTTGTCGGCCACCTGCACGACCGCCTCCCCCACCGAGGCCGCTTCGAGCCATTGGGAGGCCCGCTTGGAGGCGAGGAGGATCAAGGACTGATCGGTCGCGACCTTGGTGATCGCGGCCGCGACGTCGTCGGCCTCGACTTCGACGGCGTCGGCCAGC
>JAOTYQ010000662.1 GCA_029861725.1 Acidimicrobiia bacterium
CACGACACTCTCGGTGAGGAGTTGATGACGGTTCATCTTCTGGAAGTGCTCAGCGTCGAGGATCGGCGAGTCGAAGCTCTCGGTCACGGTGCAGCCCGACTCGGTTGCTTCGATCCGCTCACCTGTGGGCTGTGAGCGTGTCCCGCTTGTCGGCCGGCTGGTACTGACTAACGTGCGTGGCATGGCTGAGTTCTGGTACCTGACATTTCCGGCCCCCGGCACCCCGGCGACGTCGGCTCGGAACGCTGAGCAGGCCGGCTGGGATGGCCTCTTCTTTCCCGACACTCAGAACCTGAGCGGCGACGTGTACAGCGCCCTGGCCCTGGCCGCGTCGGCTACCGAGCGCATTCTGCTCGGCCCCGGCGTCACCAATCCCGTGACCCGGCACCCGTCGGTCACCGCATCGGCGATCGCCACCATTCAGGTCGAGTCCGGGGGTCGGGCGGTGTTGGGCATGGGCCGTGGCGACTCATCGCTGGCCTACATCGGCCGGAAGCCAGCGCCGGTCAAGATCTTCGAGCAGTATCTGGGTGACGTCCAGCGCTACCTGCGCGGCGATGCCGTCGACATCAGTGGCTACGACAGTCGCAACACGTGGATAGCCGAGAGCGGCCAGCCGAAGGTGCCGGTCGACGTGGCTACCACCGGCCCTCGCATGATCGCGCTGTCAGCCGTACATGCCGAACGCATCACGTTCGCTGTCGGGGCCGAGCCGAAGCGCGTGGCCGGAGCGATCGAAACTGCCCGCACCGCACGGTCGGCCGCCGGGCTCGATCCGGATGACCTCGCCCTGGGCTGTTACGTCAACTGCACCGCCAATCCCGACATGCGTATCGCCCGCGAAGTCATTCTCGGAACGGTCGGTGTGTTCGCCCACTTCTCCGGCATGTCGGGAGGAACGGCGGCCGGTCTCGAAGACCAGGCGATCTTCGAGTCCATTGCGGCGAACTATGACATGGCGAACCACGCCAGGAGCAAGGCCGCCCACGTCGCCGATGTCGGCGACGACTTCGTCGACCGCTTCGCCATAGCCGGGCCATCCGACTACTGCGTCGATCGACTCGGCGAGCTACTCGATCTCGGACTCAATCACCTGGTCTTCGTGACGGCCTCCCGGGACGCTGACCCGAAGCAGGCGGCGGAAGGAAACGAGCGGCTGGCCTCTGAGGTCCTGCCCCAGCTGCGCTGACGCCCAGACCCGACTTCCGTCGCCCCCGGTCATGGACACATCGACATGCTGGCGCTCACGCCACCACTAGCTCGCCAGTTGTCGTTCCAATGCGGCGAGATGCCGGTAGCAACCGATGACCTGGTGAACCGAGGAGTTGGGTTCGCGGCCTTCCTCGATGGCGGCGATGAACTCGCGATCTTGCAGCTCGATCCCATCCATTGCGACGTCGACCGTCGACACGTCGATGGGCTCGTCCCGTCCGGTGACGAGATCGTCATAGCGGGCGATGTAGGTTCCGGTGTCGCCGATGTAGCGGAAGAAGGTGCCGAGCGGCCCGTCGTTGTTGAAGGACAACGACAACGTGAGCAGCGCACCACCGGTCGTCTTCATCTGGATCGACATGTCCATGGCGATGCCGAGCTCCGCGTGGAGGGGGCCCCGCAAGACGTTGGCCGCTACGATCTCCTCCCCTGTCTGGTAGGCGAAGAGGTCGACAGTGTGGGCCGCGTGGTGCCAGAGCAGGTGATCGGTCCACGATCGCGGTTGTCCGAGAGCGTTTGTGTTCGTCCTGCGGAAGAAGTAGGTCTGGACGTCCATCTGCTGAATGGCGAACTCACCGGCGGTGATCCGCTGGTGTACCCACTGGTGCGACGGATTGAACCGGCGGGTGTGGCCGACCATGGCCACCAGCCCGGTGCGGGCCTGGGCTTCGACCACCGCCTCGGCGTCTACCAGGCTGTCGGCGAGGGGAATCTCTACCTCTACGTGCTTGCCGGCGTCCAGGCAGGCGATTGCCTGCGCTGCGTGCATCTGCGTCGGCGTGGCCAGGATCACGGCGTCGACCTCGGCCAGTGCCAGGGCGTCACCGAGATCGGTCGACCAGTGCCCGATGCCGTACTCTGCCGCCACTGCCTTGGTTGCATCCGCCGTCCGACCGACGACCGAGATCACCTCAGCTCCGTCGATGACGGCGATGGCGTCGAGATGTTTGCGGCCGAAGGCGCCCGCTCCGGCCAGAGCCAGCTTCATGAATGGTCCCTTCACTGTGGCATCGCTGGGAACTCTAGAACACGCCGTTGTCGTTGGCGGAGGTCTCCGGGACTGCCTGGAGCACACCCCAGTGCTCGACGATCATGCCAGCGTCGTCGACCCGGAAGATGTCGATGCCGGCGTGGTACTCGGACTCGGGCCACGTTGCCGGCAGTGCAAGACCGATCGTTGACAACATGGGCGGATGTTGAGTGGTGGAGCCGACGGTCCCGGCGGTGTCGACAATCCTGTCAACTCGTGGCAAAGATGCTGAGGTGGACCAGGGTGTTCGGTGCATGATCCTGCGAGGCGGGTCGTCGAATGGCGGCAGCTTCCCCCGACCCGACGAACAGCACCGCGCCTCGCCATGACTCCCCGCAACCCCCCGCACGAGTTCCCCCTCGAACGGACCGTGCCCGGCCCCCGACCGCAGGCCTCGGCCCCGAGGGCGGTCCGGCCTCCGGCTCTGGCCTGCGATGCCCACTGCCATGTCTTCGGTCCGGCTGAGCGGTTTCCCTTTTCCCCGGCACGGGCCTACACCCCGCCGGACTCGGGGATCGACGACTTCCTCGCCCTCCAGGATCGGCTCGGGCTGGAACGCGCTGTGTTCGTGCAGGCCAGCTGTCATGGTGTCGACAACACCGCCATGATCGACGCCATCGAGCGAGGCGGTGGCCGCTTCGCCGGCGTGGCCATGATCGACGACTCCTTCACTGACGCTGACCTCGACCAGCTCCACGACCGGCAGGTCCGAGGCATCCGCTTCAACTTCGTGGCCCATCTCGGCGGTGCTCCGGACCTCGATCGTTTCTGGCGTTTGGTTCATCGAGTGGCAGCCCGGGACTGGCACGTCGTCCTCCACTTCGACGCCAAGGACTTCGCTCGCTACGCCGACGTACTCGACGCCATGCCCGTTCCCTACATCATCGATCACATGGCCCGAGTTCCCGCCGCCGACGGGGTCGACCAGGAGCCATTCCAGCGACTGCTCGAACGACTGGACAACGACGCGCGATGCTGGGTGAAGATCTCCTGCGCGGAGAGGCTCACCGAGGGCAACACCGCACCGTTCGACGACGTGATCCCCTTCGCCCAGGCCCTTGTCGGCTGCGCTTCAGAACGGTTGCTGTGGGGGACGGACTGGCCTCACCCCAACCTGGCCGAGATGCCAGATGAGGGCGAGCTGCTCGATCTGCTGGCCCGGTTCGCTCCCGACGAGGACACGCGGAACCGAATCCTGGTCGACAA
>JAOTYQ010000663.1 GCA_029861725.1 Acidimicrobiia bacterium
GTCTCGAAGCCGGGAGCGCTCTTCGAGTACTTCGACAGCGGCGGCGGGATCGGCGACATGCTCTCCAGCGGGGAGCAGTTCCCTGTCGCCGATATGCCCTGGACCCAGGAACGAATGAGCCGGCTCCAGCTCATGGACCAGCAGGGTGTCGAAGCCGCTTATCTGTTCCCGTCGCTTGCCGTGGGGGTCGAGTACGAGCTGAGCGCCGATGACCCCGAGGCTCTCGGCCCCAACCTCACCTCGTTCAACCGGTGGGTCGCGGAGGGTTGGGGCTTCGACGACGGCCGCATCATCAGCGCGGCGCTGCTGTCGCTGCACGACATCGAGTGGACCACGAGCGAACTCGAACGGGTCCTGGCCGCCGGTGCGCGCCTTGTCCACCTACGCCCCGAACCGGTGTCCGGTCAGTATTCCCCCGCCGACCCTCGATTCGATCCGTTCTGGGCGCGCGTCGAGGAAGCTGGCGTTCCGGTGGCGTTCCATCTCGGGGACTCGGGGTTCTGTGAGCTGTTCACGACACGGTGGGGCGAGCCGGCCCGGCCGTCGTTCAACCGCTACACACCGTTCCAACGGCCCACCGCCTTCGGCGAGCGCGCCATCAGCGCCCACACGACTGGCTGTACGGAGTGCCCGACGGCCGACCGCGCGACATCTTCGTCGAACATGTCAGAGTCGCTCCCTACCCCGAGGACGACACCGAAGCACTCGTTCGCCTCCTCGGCCCGGACGCCGCGCTCGCCGGAACGACTACCCACATCCCGAGGGCCTCCCCGAACCGACAGCGTTTGCCAGCCGACTCAGCGGCCTCGACAACACCGACGTGCGCAAGGTGATGCGCGACAGCGCAGCAACGCTGGTCGGCCTCACCACCTGAACCACGCCGGCGTCGGACGATTCGAGGGGAGGGGAAGTCAGGGTCGGAGGGCGACATCCACTCGGTTCGCTGCTGCGTCGCTGGTGATGCCCCAGGTGACGGCGAGTTCGGACACGAGTGTTGTTCGCGCCTGTCGGTACATTGCCTTCTCCGCTGCGCCTAGAGCCTTGACCCGTTGGCGAAGGGTCAGGTTGCGCACGACTTCGGCCACCTCGAACACGTCGCCACTCTTCAGCTTCGCTTGATGGTTCTTGAACCGCCTCGACCAGTTCGGCGAGAGACGCGGGTTGCGCACCGCCAACACATCAAGGACATCAACAGCATCGAGTTCCGACATGACCTCACGGACTCCAACCTCGCCCAGTCGGTCCTCGCGAATGAGGACCCGGAGATCGTCGGAGCGGAGATCACCCAAGATGAGCAACACAAGATAGGTCTGTGTCTCGCCGACGAACGTCCGGGTCTCGCGACCAACGACCTCGGCCACACCGTGGACGGGGTACACGACTGTGGCACCAATTGCCAAGCTCACTGCGGCCCGCCTGGAGGCGAGGACCAGGTCCTCGTGAATGGGCCCTCGAGTACCATAGTCGCTCCTCGACTCTTCGGAGGTCGAGGCGTCGGGTCTACGCGGAGCTCCACGTTGCACCCTTCTATCCAAGCTTGGCGACTCGTCCTGGGACTGCCGACCCTACCTCGGAGCTACACCGATGACCGAACTCGTCAGGTGGCCAGCGTCAGTTGAGCGAGATCGTCCAGCAGAGGAACGATGGCCCGATGGCCGTAGGTTGGCGAGGACTCGCCAGGAGGCGAGATCGTATGGAAGAGAGCTAGCGATGCAAGGCACAGTGAAATTCTTCAATAGTGAGAAGGGCTTCGGCTTCATCTCGCGAGAGCAGGGAGATGACGTCTTCGTTCACTACTCCAACATCTCCGGTGACGGTTACAAGTCACTCGAGGAGGGCCAGGCCGTCGAGTTCGACGTCGCCCCAGGCCGCAAGGGAGAAGAAGCCAAGAACGTCCGCGCAATCTGACAGAACCGCGCCAACCTAGATGCCGCTGGCACAATGCCAGCGGCATCTACTGTTTTCGCTGCACACCCACGCATCACGGCACGCACCGGACGCTCGACATCACTCAGGACTATCGCTGAGCAGGAAATCCCGCTCGATCGACGGGGACGTTCGGCTCAGGACCAGCCGGCAGGCGGAGGACCGTGCCGACCACGTTTCTGCGACAGACGGCTTCTCAGCGGTAGATGCCTGGAACTACCGGGACCGATCGGATGGCGAGCTCGCTGAGCGAGGCGTTGCGCTCGATGCAGAGGTGGTCGTCCCATCGGCGGGGGCGCCACCCAATCAGTCGGCGGCGAAGTCCGGCGGTGGAGGGAGCTGCCGGGGCATGGCCCCGGTGGCCGGTGGCGGGATACGTGATTGCACTCATACCCACAGTGTCGGGCCCGACGATACCTGACACAACCAACGCTTTCTTGGTCTTTTGATGACAATCTGTCATCATGGTTTGATGCGTCTCGATCTCGAATCGTTGAGAGCCTTCGCGACGGTGTTGGAGTGGGGTTCGATGGCCCGCGCGGCCGAGCAGCTCGAGCTGTCGCCCTCGGCCATGAGCTGGAAGATCAAGCGGTTGGAGCAACGGGTGGGCCGCCCGTTGCTGATCCGCGACGGCCACGAGCTTCGCCCCACCCAGGAGGGGCGCCTCATCCTGGAAGAGGCGCCAGCCATGCTCGAGGCCCACGACCGCTTGGTGCGACGCTTGACCCACCCCGAGTTCACCGGGACGATCAAGATCGGGTCCAACGAGGAGGTCGGCGCAGCTCGGATGGCCGGGATCCTGGGGCGCTTCCGCTTTGCCTATCCCGACGCCACCATCGAGTTCGTGGTCAACCAGAGCCGTCTCCTCCTTCCCCTGCTCAACCGGGGGCGTATCGATGTCGCTGTCGTACAGGTGACCGAGGAGGAGGTCCAACCCGACGACGTGGTCCTGTGGACCGAGGAGCTGCGTTGGGCCACCCACCGCGATCTGCCATACGACGACGGCGTGGTGAACCTCATCAGCTACGGCGAGAACGGCTTCTACCGTCCAGTGGGCGAGCCGATCCTGGAGCAGCACGGCATCTCCTACCGCTACACGGTCACGGCCCCGACGTCGGCCGCCGTCCGGGCTGCGGTTTCAGCCGGGCTCGGCGTGGCCATCCTGGCCTCCCAGTGGCTGACCGCCGAGGTCGTCGAGTGGGAGGTCGGCTCGACGCTCGAGGCCTTGCCCCGGAGCTGTCAGGTCGTGCGGACGGTGCCGGGTGAGCAGCCGACCGTCACCCGGGCCATCGTCGACGCCATCGTGGAGGAGTTCACCGATCTCCACGAACGATCGGGTGAGCAAGCCTGAGCGGAGGGGACGAGGCGTCGTGCGAGAGCGGTCTGGCACCGTGCTTTGACCTGCGTTGCCACCCACGCCAAGACGGCCTGACGATGACGGTTCGTCGTTGAGCTCGATCAGCTTGCACCGGTGTGGTCTGGTGGGCTGGCGCCGGTGGACCGAGTGCGGTTGTCAGGCTG
>JAOTYQ010000664.1 GCA_029861725.1 Acidimicrobiia bacterium
TCGACCGCCGGGAGTCCCCCGACCGAGCCGAGCACTGCGCTGACCACCGGTACTCGCTGCATGAGGCGAGTCGACAGGTACATCGTGTCGGTCTGGGACACGTAGGTCCGACCGATCTTCTCGAAGGTCTTGACGCTGCCGCCGGCCGAGTCGAGCAACCGGATGTGCGGCAGTCGGTGGTCGAGGGAGTGGTTGTAGATCCACGACCACTTGGACACCATGCCCTCCGAAGCGTCACCGGCCCCGCCCCTGATCGTGAAGTCGCCTCCGGCCACGGTCACCTTGCGCCCGTCGAGCCGGACGGTGCCCATGACCACCGGGGATGGCGTCAACCCCTGCAGCTCGCCGTCATCACTCCAGCGGGGGACCCCGGCAATGGCCCCGACCTCGTGGAACGAGCCGGGATCCTGCAGCCGGTCGATCCGCTCCCGCACGGTCAGCTTCCCCCGCCCGTGTTGGAAGGCGACGGAGTCCGGCCCGCCCATCTCCTCCGCCAGGCGGCGCCTTCGGGCCAGCTCGTCGAGCTCACGTTGCCAGGTCATGGTGTGCTCCCCCGGGTCCAGCGGCCCCGGTCGACGGGCCGCGGCTGGAGAGTAGGTTCGTCGTTCGGAGCGCAGCAAGGCGCACCTCGACGGCGACGCCGAATCGAATCGTTGTAGGACGCAGACCTAAGCTCTCGTGATGGCTCTGGACACCGAACCCCGAATCGACGACGAGCAGCTCTTCGCCGACGCCGTCGAGGTAGCCAACATCCCGACGTTGCTGATGGTGCTGGTCCAGCTGACCGGTGAGATGCACTGGATGGACGATCCGTACCGCCCGAAGCGGCAGCAGGGCATGGGCGACAACGACACCGGCGGTCTCCCCGAGTCGATCCAGCGGGAAATCCGGGAGGCCGCACTCGAGGCGATCGTCGGCTGGCGGGCCGGGCGGCCGGTGGCGATCCCTGAGCCGTCACCTGAGCTCCTGGTCGACATGTTGAGCTGCGCCATGGGCGAGACTGTGCCGCCCGAGTACGGGCGCTTCACCGCCGAGCAGCTCGGTCACCGGCCGGTCGAGCACGTACCGATCCGGGTGCCCGAGGGCTTCCACGTGGTCATCATCGGAGCTGGTGTATCGGGCATCTGCGCCGCAGTGAACCTCCAGGCGGCCGGGGTCCCCTTCACCGTCATCGAGAAGAACCACACCGTGGGTGGGGTCTGGCTCGAGAACCGGTACCCGGGAGCTGGGGTCGATACGCCGAACCACCTCTACTCGTACTCCTTCGCCCAGTACGACTGGACGAAGTTCTTCGCCCTGCGGGACGAGCTGTGGGGCTACCTCGAAGACGTCACCGACCGCTTCGACCTCCGCCCAAGCATCCGATTCGACACCAAGGTCGATCGGGCGGTCTACGACGCCGACGACCAGTCGTGGTCGGTCACGGTCACCACCCCCGACGGCGCGACGGAGGACCTCAGAGCGAACCTGGTCATCACCGGAACCGGGATCTTCAATCCGGCCGTCTACCCCGACATCGACGGGATCGACCGCTTCGCCGGGCCGTCGTTCCACACCTCGCAGTGGCCCGACGACGTCGATCTGACAAGCAAGAAGGTGGCGATCATCGGGAACGGGGCGAGCTGTATGCAGACCGCTCCGGAGATCCAGAACCAGGTCGGCTCGTTGACGATCTTCCAGCGCTCGAACCACTGGGCCGCCCCATTCGAGCAGTTCCGCCGCGAGGTCCCCGAGCCGCTCCGATTCCTCATGCGAGAGGTACCGATCTACCAGGCCTGGTACCGGGTACGGCTCGGCTGGACGTTCAACGACCGTCTCCACTCCGCCCTTCAGCGAGACCCGGACTGGGAGCACCCGGAGCGCTCGCTCAACGCCGCCAACGACGCCCACCGTGCGTTCTTCACCCGCTACGTCGAGACCGAGCTGGGCGAGCGCATCGACCTGCTCGACAAGGTGCTGCCCACCTACCCGCCGTTCGGGAAGCGGATGCTGATGGACAACGGCTGGTACCGCATGCTGCGCAACCCGAAGGTCGAGCTCGTCGATGACCCGATCGCCCGGATCGAGACCGACCGGGTGGTGACGGAGACCGGCGAGGAGTACGAGGCCGAGATCCTGGTGATCGCCACCGGCTTCGATGTGCTGCGGTTCATCACCACCTTCGATGCCGTGGGCCGGGAAGGCCGGACGCTGCGGGAGGTGTGGGAAGACGACAACGCCAGGGCCTACCTCGGGACCGTCGTCCCGGAGTTCCCCAACTTCTTCACCCTCTACGGGCCAAACCTGCAGCCGGGTCACGGCGGCAGCCTGATCTTCGTGATCGAGATGCAGATGCGCTACATCATGGATCTGATCACCAAGATGGTCGCCGGTGACGTCGGTTCGGTCGAGATACGCCCCGAGGTGCACCACGCCTACAACGAAGGCGTCGACGCAGCGCACGAGAACATGGTGTGGACCCATCCCGGCATGTCGACCTACTACCGCAACGACCGCGGCCGCATCGTGGTCAACAGCCCCTATCGCAACGTCGACTTCTTCGACATGACCAGCGAAGCCGATCTCGACGAGTACCTGACCGAGCCGAGGCGCTGATCGAGCCCATCTCGCTCGCTCGGCTCACCGTCGCTCCTCTGACCGGCCCGATCCAACCGCGTCCCGGTAGACCTCGGCGTGATCGGGAGGTAGCGGTTCGTTGCCGAGGATCAGGTCGCTCGCCCGTTCGGCGATCATCATGGTCGGGGCGTAGATGTTGCCGTTCGAGACCGACGGCATGACCGAAGCGTCGACGACCCTGAGCCCGTCGATCCCGTGGACACCGAGGGTGCTCGGGTCGACGACCGCCGCGTCGTCGGCACCCATGCGTGCGCTGCACGATGGGTGGAGGGCGGTCTCGGTCTCCCGGCGGACCCAAGCCAATATCTCCTCGTCGGACTCGACGCTGGGGCCGGGGGCGAGCTCGCCGCCGTCGAAGGGTGCGAAGGCGTCTTGGCTCAGGATCCGGCGGGCGACCCGAATCGCCTCGATCCACTCCCGGCAGTCGCGCTCGGTCGACAGGTAGTTGAACCGGACGGCGGGATGTCGACGGGGATCGGCGGAGCTGATCCGAACCGATCCCCGAGAGTCGGAGTACATCGGTCCGACGTGCACCTGGTAGCCATGGCCACCGCTCGGGGCCGACCCGTCGTAGCGGACGGCCAGCGGCAGGAAGTGGAACATCAGGTTCGGATAGGCCTCGTCGGGGTTGCTGCGGACGAATGCTCCGGCTTCGAAGTGGTTGGTGGCGGCCGGGCCCCGGCGGAGGAGCCACTGCAGTCCGATCCACGGCGCCCGCCACGCCGCCAGACTGGGCTGCTGGGAGACCGGTTGGGTGCAGGCGTGCTGGATGTAGAGCTCGAGGTGGTCCTGCAGGTTCTCACCGGCACCGGGGAGGGCGGCG
>JAOTYQ010000665.1 GCA_029861725.1 Acidimicrobiia bacterium
GAGGCGACAGTGGCGAACATGGATCGTCCCTCCCGGGTGACGGACCCGGCTCGAGCGCCGGGTCGGGCAGCACAGCTGGGGGAAGGGTGAGGGTGACCTTACCGAAGCGGGGTGACAGCGGACCGCCGACACCGACCGAGCACTCACGACTCGGCGATGATCTCCCGGGTGTAGCGGACGACCGCGTCGAGCTCGGCGTCGGTCAGCTTCCCAGCGAACGACGGCATCGCTCGACGACCGTCGGCCACGATCGCGAACTGGTCGGCCGGGTCCGGGTAGCGCTCGATGAGGCGGCCCTCGTTGAGCTTCGAGCCGCGGCCGCCTCCGCCGTCGGAGCCGTGGCAGTTCACGCAGTTGGCGGCGAACAGGGTCCGACCGGTGACCAGCTCGGCGTCGTCGGCCGGCGCTGCGGGGACGTCACCCGAGATGCAGCCGCTCACCGCCAGCGCGAGGGCGAGCAACGTCGGGCCGACGACGCCGGCGCGGCGGTGTGGGCGGATGTGACAGTGCCTGGCCATACTGCTCCCGTGGGCTTTGATCCAACCCGGAAGCATAAGAGGTCGACCTTCGACTATTGGTTCGTCGGGCTGGGGGTCCTGGCGGTTCTCTGCCTGCTCGCCTGGGCGCTGCTCTGATGGCGAAGCGAGTCGACCGCCGCCGTCGGCCGCCCCGCGCCCGGCCGAAGGGCCAAGCCCGGCCGATCGCCCCCGACCCCTCCGATGTCGACGACGCCGAGCTGCGCTTCGTCCAGCCCTACGAGGCGACGAAGACGTACCTGTGCCCCGGCTGCAACGGTGAGATCCCGCCCGGTACGGGCCACCTCGTCGCCGTACCGCCCCTCGAGCCCGATCTCCGCCGTCACTGGCACCGGGGGTGCTGGAACAACCGAGCGAACCGGTACTGACCCCTCTCCCCCGGCCGGCCAGTAGCATGCTCGCCATGGCCAAGGTCACGATCTACCACAACCCGAATTGAAGCACCTCCAAGGCGGCACTGGACGTGCTGCAGGAGGCTGGCGTCGACCACGACGTGGTGCTGTACCTGAAGGACAAGCCCGACCGATCGACCCTCGAAGCGCTGGTCAAGAAGCTCGAGGACGATCCGGCTGATCTGGTACGGCGAGACAAGTTCTTCAAGGACACGGTCGTGGCCAAGAACGCCTTCGACGAATCCACCCTCGACGACCCCGAGGTGGTGATCGATCTCCTCGTCGAGCACCCCCGGCTGCTGCAGCGGCCGGTGGTCGTCAAGGGCCGCAAGGCGATCATCGGTCGACCCCGGGATCGGGTCCCGGCTCTGATCGGCGCCTGACGAGCCGTCCGTCCCGAACTGGCGGACGGTCGGGAGGCCGTCCGATACTGCCGAGATGGCCAGCCCACAGTTCGACAAGTTCCGGCAGTTGCTCGAAGCCAACCGGCCCCCGGGCGACGAGGTGAAGGTCGCATCGATGCGCCGCAATCTCGACGCGGTCGGCGGCCGGTTCTCCGAGGGAGTGACCGGTACCCCGGCCGAGGTCGGGGGCGTGCCCGGCGAGTGGGTGGCCGACGCTGGCGCAGTCGACGACGCCGCGGTGCTGTACCTCCACGGCGGTGGCTACGTCGCCGGCTCGGTCGACTCACACCGAAACCTGCTCGGCCACCTGGCCCGAGCGATGGGCTGCCGGCTGTTCGCTGCCGACTACCGCCTCGCTCCCGAGCACCCTCACCCGGCCCCGGTCGACGATGCGGTCGCTGCCTATCGAGGACTCGTCGCCGAGCATGGACTCGAACCCGCCCGCCTGGCGGTGGCCGGCGACTCGGCCGGCGGTGGTCTGACGATGGCGGCGCTGCTGGCGTTGCGGGGCGCCGGCGACACGCTGCCGGCGGCGGCGGTCACGATCTCGCCGTGGGTCGACCTGGAGGCGACCGGCGACTCGGCGGTGACGAGGGCTGACGCCGATCCGATGGTGACGGCGGGCAGCCTCCGCACCATCGCGGAGCTGTTCCTCGGCGAGGACGGCGATCGTCGCGACCCGCTGGCCGCTCCCCTCCACGCCGACCTGAGCGGGCTACCGCCCATCCTGATCCAGGTCGGCGACGCCGAGGTGCTCCTCGACGACGCGACCAGGCTGGCGGCGAAGGTGGAGGCTGCCGGTGGCGACGCCACGCTGGAGGTCTGGCCGGAGATGGTGCACGTCTGGCACGGCTCCGCCGGGTACGTGCCGGAGTCGGATCAGGCCATCGCTCGCATCGGCGAGTACCTCCGGCCCCGCCTCGGGCTCCGCTGAGCCGGAGCCGCGGTGAACGTTGGCTACCCGGTACTAGAAGCACCCCTCGATGATCTCCACCGTCCCGTCGCCGTCGACGTCGGCCACGTCGAAGCGGACATCGGCGTAACGGCGGCGTTGCCCCTGGAGCCACTGCAGCGCCAAGCTCCTCAGCCGCCGCTGCTTGCGGAACCCGACTGCGTCGACGCCGCGCCCGTAGGCCGCGGAGCTCCTGGTCTTGACCTCGCAGAAGACGACCTCGTCACCGCGGTCGACGATGAGGTCGAGCTCGCCGTTGCGAGTCCGCCAGTTCCGGTCGCGGATCGTGTAGCCCCGTGCCCGGTACCACTCGGCCGCTCGACGCTCACCGTCGCGGCCGAGCTCGAGTCTCCTGTTCATCGGAGGCCCCCAATGGGTTGGTCAGAGATCTTTGGGGGGAAGCTCTTCGACCGTGATGACCTGGGTCGTCGACACGGTGACCTTGGTCAGGAACCGGGACTGGCGATACATGTCCCAGACCCAGGCGTCGGTCATCTCGTACTCGAGGAAGTCGGCACCCGGCTCGCTGATCCGACGGACCTCGTTGGCCAGGTAGAACCGGCGACCGGTCTCGACGACGTACCGGAACATGCCTATGACGTCGCGGTACTCCTTGTACAGCGCGAGCTCGAGCTCCGCTTCGTACCGTTCGACCTCTTCGCTGCTCATGATGAACCGCTGACGCCGCTAGGCGCTCAGTTATCGCGCTTTTCCTTCACCTTGGCTGCCTTGCCGACGCGATCGCGCAGGTAGTACAGCTTGGCCCGGCGCACATCGCCCCGGGACACGACCTCGATCTTGTCGATGATCGGCGAGTGGAGGGGGAAGGAGCGCTCGACGCCGACGCCGAAGCTGAGCTTGCGGACCGTGAACGACTCCCGGACCGACGAGCCGCGCCGGGCGATGACGACGCCCTCGAACACCTGGACCCGCTCCCGGCTGCCCTCGATGACCTTGACATGCACCTTGACCGTGTCTCCGGCCGCGAAGTCGGGGATGTCGGTGCGGAGCTGGGCCTGCTCGACAACTTCGGTGGGGTTCATCGTCGTTCCTCGGTCTCTCGGTGCGGCGGTAGTCTGCTCGTCGCCCGATCCGGCCCAGCCGGTGGGTTCTGCTCGGGCCAATCTATGCTACGGCCACCGCCGGTGAGT